>CAYRJJ010000033.1:0-3529 GCA_964424515.1 uncultured Candidatus Finniella sp.
CAAGACCCATAGAAAACATCTCTCTCCCTACCGGGGGGTGAGCAATTACAAAACTTGTGTATCCAGGTTGGCACGTATTGCGCCGAAAGGGATCCGGTTTTTAAGAGCTGCCTTCGCAAAAAAACCACATTCTGCTGTTACGGAACCAAAATGGCGCGCCTGATTCAGCAAAATGGGCGCGCCCAATTGGGAACCGGGTTTGGAAGCCCGGAAGCTCCTGATTGTGAAGGCTTGTCCCCTGAGCAGTTAAGCCGGATTGATTTTAGCCGGATCAACTTCTCGGAAATCTTTGAGGACATCAAAAACCAGACGGTTGCGAAAGACCAAAAGCAATCCTTAGCTCAAGTCAGCGCCGAGCGGCTTCAAAACAATATGACGCTTCTGACCCAACCTTCCCTCAATCCGAAATCCGCTGAAGACAAGCAAAAATTAAAAGAAAAGGGACTTTGAATGAAAGGCAGGCCCAACCAGCTTTTTCTTTTGATAACGCTCCTGGTGGCTTTTTTGACCAGCCGGACAAGTTTTGCCGGATCTTTTTTTGGGGAGCATGCGCGAGGGTGGCACTGGTATGAGGTCTTGCCTGTTATGGAAGAGCCACCAATGAAAGAAGAAGAGAAAGCTGAAGAAAAGCAGGTCGCGCGTCCCCAAACGCCGGCGGAATGGGTCAAAGCTTACCGGGAAGAGCTTGAGAACCGCCTGCATGCCGCCTGGGTCAATCCGATCCCTCAAAATGTTAATGCCTACCAGGAAATGCAGAAAGACTTGATGCGCCGCTCCAAGCTCTTTGCCACAGTGTGGATGCAAAACGTTTTTCAAAACCCCGGTCTGGACCACACCTTAATCTCTCCTGTGAACCAGCAAGGGCGGCATCTTCAAATCGACCTGGAAAAGAACCGGACTGTTCAGGTGATCAAAGGCTTATCAGAAACGTTCGGGTTGTTTTTCTTCTTTTCGGACAATTGCCCTTATTGCCACCAGTTTGCTCCCATCGTCAAACAGTTCGCGGAAACTTACGCATGGGAGGTGATCGCTATTCGCGTCGATGCAGGAGCCTCTGACACAAGCGCGCCTGGCACAGGCTCACCTGGTACAAGCGCGCTTGGTACAGACTCGTCCGGGGGCGGATCCCTGCCCGAGTTTCCCGATGCGCAAGCTGATCATGGCCTGTTTCAGGCATGGGGCATTCAAGCGCTGCCCGCGCTGTTTGCCGTCAATCCCCAAACCCGGGAAGCTATCCCGATCGCTTATGGCCTCACCTCCCTTGATGAGATGGAGACCCGGATTATGGCGTTATGGGGAGACAAACCATGAGGAATTTTATCAAGGGAACAACAGGCTGCCTTGTTTTAACTGTTCTCCTGGCCTCAAGCGTCAAGGCAAGGGGCATTGGCGAAGACCTGATGACCTTCTTCAAGAGCGCGGGTATTGCCAGCAATGTCACCTCGCCCGGGTCTTACCAGGATCAAACAGCGGGGTTTTATACAGGGGGGAGCATTGTTACCCGCAATGCCGTTCGCAATGCGCAAATGGCGACGGTGCAAATGCCAGGATTTCGGGCGGGGTGCGGCGGCATCGATGCCTGGATGGGAGGGTTTTCCCATATTAAGGCCGAGCAATTGATCGAGATGCTGCGCAATATTGGCTCCGCCGCGGGGTCTTACGCTTTCATGCTGGCGATGCAAACCGTCTCCCCCCAAATCTATAATATCATGAACGAGTTAAATAACCTGGCCACCCAAATCAACCAGACCAACGTCAATTCTTGCGAAGCCGCCGCCACAGCTTTGGGAGGATTTTGGCCAAAGTCTGACCAGGCCAGCAAGCACCTGTGTCAGTCTATGGGATCTAACCTCGGAGCCTTTTCCGACTGGTCGGCAGCCCGTCAAGGCTGTGGCGCAGGGGGAGACCGTGAAAAGGTGTTTCGGGAACAGAAAGCCGACGCGAGGTATAAAGATATGTTTGTGGGCGAATTTAACCTGGCCTGGAAGGCTATCCAGGCCAATGCGTTTTTAAGCGGCGATAAAGAACTGGCGCAACTGTTCCTGACCCTTGTGGGGTCAATCATTGTCCGCTCCGGTGGCGCCCAGACAAGCTATTATAAAGGTGGCGCCGTCGGAGACAAATCTTACGAGGTGATCACCTTGCCAGGCCATGCCGACCGTGATGACGTCATCACGGGGCTTTTGATGGGAGGGGCCACGCCAATCTATAGTTGTACCGATGAACCATGCTTGCGCCCCACCCTTTCAGAAATAACCCTTTCCGACCAGCATGCCTTGCAAAAGCGGGTGCATGCCATTCTGGAATCCCTGGTGCAAAAGATTTATGAGGATGGGGAGCCAACAGCGGAAGAGAAAGACTTCCTCAACTCAACCCGCCTTCCTGTGTTCAAGATGCTGAATGTGTTGACGGCGTTCCGCAAAGGCCATGCGCCTTTAGATATCCATCAGTATGCTGACCTCATTGCCCTTGATGTGCTTTACAAGTATGTGCTGGAAGTGATCGACATCGTTCATGACAGCGTGACCCAGCTTCGGGCCGTTCAGGTAGACGAAAGCCACATGGAGCGGTTTTTAAAGCAACTTCGCGTCGCCCGGGAACGGATCACGATGCGCCGCAATAACGCCTTCCAGCATATGGATAATGTGTTGTCCTTTGTGCAGTCTACCCAGCTTATTGAAAAGCAGCTGCACGTGATGATGGGGGGCATTGCGGACCAATAGGCATTGCGAAGCCATAAGGAAGAGTCAAAATTCGCCTCCAGTAAAGGCGGGGGAACCAGGAGAAACAGGCCATGAAATTTGAAATCATCGCCTTTGGCAATGGCGAAATTCTGGTCGGCGTGCTGAATGCGGTCGCCATGTGCCTGAATGCGGAAACAGGCACGCTTTATACGCCGTTGATTCGCGTCGGCATGATGGTTGCCGTGTTATGGACGGCGCTTTACGCCATCTGGGGAGATTACCTTAAAATCTGGGGCAAGGCGCTGATCCCCTTTGTCTTTATTCCGCCGCTGTTGTTTGCGCCATCAGCCACGGTTCATGTGCGGGACGTGGTGAGCCATTATCACCAGAATGTAGATCATGTGCCCCTGGGGCTTGCCTGGCTCGGCCACTATGTGAGCCAGTTCGGGTATGAGATCACCCGGCAGGTCGATCAGGTGTTTGCGCAAGTGGATGACCTGCAATACCACAAGTCCGGCTTTCTTATGGCCTCGAACCTTATCCAGCAGGCCAGAACGTTCCGCATCACCAATGAAGATATCGCAGAGAACATGCGGAATTTCGTGTGTCAGTGCGTAGCCTATGAGGCCATGCTGGGGTATAAATATACTCTCGAAGACTTGCGGCATTCATCTGATCTCTGGGAGCTGGTTTCAGCCAACCCGTCAAAAATACGG
Organism: uncultured Candidatus Finniella sp.; assembly: GCA_964424515.1. GTDB lineage: Bacteria > Pseudomonadota > Alphaproteobacteria > Paracaedibacterales > VGCI01 > VGCI01. Next base: position 3,401 of record CAYRJJ010000033.1, read on the forward strand.
TCGTTTGTATGGCGGCAACCCCGCAAGAAAGACGAACCCGCCAATACGCCGGAAATTATCAGCTGCAAGGAAGGGGTCAACCGGCTCAACCCCATTTGGGCGCCGGAGCTGGACCGGGCCAAGACGGTG
>CAYRJJ010000033.1:3539-15324 GCA_964424515.1 uncultured Candidatus Finniella sp.
GCTGTTTGCCTCCAGCCCGTCCCTCGACGCAAAGCGGGAATTTATCAAATACCTGCCCCTCTCCTATAATTTCCTGTCCGGCCTTTCTAAAAGCGCCGACCAGATTTTAAAACAGCAAATGATGATTCATTCGGTCGTGGACGGTATTGAGAAGAAGTCCACATCGCTCGGCAATGCCCCTGACTTTGCCGTGAGGAGGGCCTACCTGCAACAAAGGTCAACCTATGAGACGCTGGGCGGCATGGCTTCGCAAAGCCTGATGACCATGAAGGCCGTCCTGGAAGCGATCGTATATGCCGCTTTTATCTTTATCGTCCCCCTTGCCGTCTTGCCTTTCGGAGTCAAAATTCTCTTATCCTGGGCGCAAACGCTTGTCTGGCTCCAGATGTGGCCTCCTCTGTATGCGGTACTCAACTTTATCATGAGCATGACCGCTCAATCCAGGTCCATGGGCATGCTGTCTGTTTCTAACCCGGAAGGCATCACCATTGCCTCTTCGGTGGGATTGATGAACCTTAATGCGGATATGGCGGCTATGGCAGGGTTTTTGGCTATGAGCATTCCCTTTCTAGCGATTGCGCTGATCAAGGGCGTGGGGTCGTTTGTCCACATGGCGTCCCATCTTGGCAACGTTTCTCAAGGAGCGGCCTCCCAGGCCGCCGGAGATGCCGTCTCCGGCAATTACAGTTTTGGGAACATTTCAGAAGGCAACCAGCAAATCGCCAACACGAACATGCTCTCCCATAGCCGTGCCGCCAGTTACCGGGCGGGATCGTTTCAGTTCGTGGATGGGTACACGGATACGACGACCATGGCGGACGGCGCCTCTATCGTTAACATCGGGACATCAAACTTGCCTGTCAGCCCCAATATCTCTGATACCAAAAGCGCCCAGGAATCGGCCATGGCAACTCAAACCTACCAGAAGGGACTTAGCTATTCTGAAGCCTCAACCAAAAGCCTTGCCGAATCCTGCCGGAACCTGGTGAGCCTTAGCGATAACCTCGCCAGATCCGAGTCCTTGCATGACGGGATGACCCAAGGGGTCACGGCGGAGCAGTCAAAGGCCATTCACACAGCGGCTAACCTGGCTAAAGGTTTTGACAAAGACTTGCAGATAAGTACGGATAAGTCGGCTTCCGCAGAGGCGGGCGCTGGCGGTTCTTTCCTGGGTATTACGCTGGGCGCTAAAGCCTCTACCTCCGCGTCAGAGCAGGATAATTTACGACTGCTTGAAAAGTTCTCGGAAGACAAGCAGTTTCAGGACGCCATGCGAGAGGCCATGCAAGCCTCTCAAAGCATTTCTCATACAGCGTCAGACGAAGAAGCCAAACGCCTGGCCACCGACATGTCCGGCTCTTACGAAAAGAGCATAAGCGAACGGTTTGAAGCGCAAAAAAGCTTTAGCGAGTCGGATGCCTGGAACCGGCAAGCCATGAACACGCGGACAAACGCGGCTTCCATCAATGCCAACTATAACCAGCCGTTTATTGAGTGGCTGGCGAAGCAGCCCGCCGATAATGCGACCGGCCATATTGGACGGCACGGGGCTGCCATGATGATTGCCAGCGACCCCAAACAAGCTATGGCTTACGGGAATAAATTTCTGGTTGAGGAGGGACTGGTTCCTAAAGCTGTCCTTTACGCCAATCCAGGCCAGCTACAAACGGATTACCAGACTGAAACAAGGCACCAAAAGTATCAGGCGACAAAAGATGCTCTTAATACCGTGACGCAGCAAGGAAACGCTGCATTTGCTAACCATGATGTTTCAGCGCAGGGAGCACAATTCAGGGGAGGTGTTTCCCAAACGGTGGATGAGACGCGCCAGAAAATTGACCAGGGCGCCTCCGGGATTTCCAGCGAAGGTTCAACAGTCCAGCAAAAAGTTGAAGCGGAGAAAGGGCGTTCCGTCACAGTACGAATGGGTGAAAAGGTAGTCGAGGAAGCCAAAGAGACTATGAATGATTTAGTAAAAACACCAAAGAAAGCGGGCGATGTTTTAGGAAAACTGCAACCTGAAGGACCTCAACAAATATATGGCATAGGACAAACGGTGGATGAAACGCGCCAGAAAATTGACCAGGGCGCTTCCGGGGTTGCCAGCGAAGGTTCAACAGTCCAGCAAAAAGTTGAAATGGAGAAAGGGCGTTCCGTCACCTTAAGAATGGCTAAAAAGGCAGTGAAGGAAGGAAAAGTGACGGTGAGTGATTTAGGAAAAACACCAGAAAAAGCGGGCGATGTGTTAGGCAAACTGCAGCCTGGAGGACCTCAACAAAAATGAAGCTAATCATACTTCCTGCGTGGGTAGTTATCGCTTTCATAGGCGCCCGTTCCCATAAAGCTGGGATTCCAGGGCTGTCTCATGTGAAGAGGAAGGGTAATATCGTCATCAGAAGAATAGGGCAACCTGCTGTTAAGCTTGAACTTGCCAAACTGTTTGACCCAATCAAGGAAAATGCAGACACAAACCATATAAAAAGCATTTTTCCAATTCAAAGGAGCTTCAATAAATGCGGAAAGAAGGATACCCAAAATTCCAAACGTCAAAAAATGCCGCCAGAGGAACTGTGCTGTCCTCCTTACCTTGCCCCAAAGATTGTAAAGAGTATCCATCGTTTTTCTCCATTTCGTCCTTTTATTCTCTCTCCATTATCTTCAGGAAAGTTGATTAAAAACAACATATCTTTTAACAGGAGGCAAGCCCCGTGTCCGTAACGTCACACCATAAGCCCAAAATGGCTCTGGCTAAAACCTTTACCAAAGGGGGGCAAGTCACCCTTCATAACCTGCGCATGATTCGCCAGGTACTCGCTGTCACGCTTGTCCTGACTTTAATGGGCGGTATTCTGTTCTGGGGAACCAAAACCTGGTTCGATTATACCCCTTACCAACGGTACGTCATTGGTTCCGCCTGGTGGGCGGATATCAAATTATCGGTTTCCGGTAATAAAGATCAGGAAAGTCAATTATTCCGGTATGAAAACGGTAAGGAAGAGACTGTTTCCTGCCTTGTGATCAAGAATAATAAGGCGATTCAATTATGGGTCAAATCCTTTGAAAACCAAACCTTCAAAAATCTCTGGTTCGCCCTCTGGTTTATGGGGGGATTCTTTCTGCTGATCTGCGCATTTTGGGTATGGCGAGGCAACGTCAGACGGGCGAAAGAGGTCGTTTCTGGTTCGGAAATCGTTGAGCCTGCCATTTTACAACGTCTCCTGAAAAACCAGAACATCGCTTCGCCCTTTACGGTCGGAGAAGTGAGCTTACGCCTGAACGCCGAGACGCAGCATATGATGGTTTGCGGGACGACGGGCACGGGAAAAAGCACCTGCTTCTATCATCTGTTCCCGCAAATCCGGGCACAGAAACAAAGGGCGGTTATCGTCGATACGACAGGGGAGTTCGTCTCGCGGTTTTACCGCCACGGCAAGGACATTCTCATCAATCCGTTTGACGACCGGTCTGTCGGGTGGCACCCCTGGATCGATTGCCGTTTTCCTTACCATTACGATGAGCTGGCAAGCGCTTTTATTCCCCAGACAGGCCAGGACAGTTTCTGGGCAAGTTCAGCAAGGACGGTGTTTGCGGAAGGCTTGCAATACCTCTCCCGCCAGAATATGGAAAGCATTGATGCGTTGTTGCGCCTTCTTCTGGAAACGTCGTTGAAAGATCTTTTTGTCGCTCTTAAAAACACGCCTGCGGCCAGTCTCATTGACCCTGCCGGAGACCGCACCGCCATGTCCATCCGCTCCCACTTAAGCCCGTATTTGAGGAACTTGCGGTATCTTTCCTCTGATAAACCGGCTTTCTCCGTAAGGGACTGGGTTCAAAAGAAAGCGAATGCAAAGAAGACAGTCAAAGGACCGGCAAAGCAATCATTAGAAGAATCCGATCCAGAATGGTTGTTTATCGCCTCAACTCCCGATCAGCGCGAAACCCTGAAACCCCTCATGACCGGTTTGATGAGCAGTGCGGTCAACAGCCTTATGAGCAGCGAACCGCATCAAACGCGACGGCTCTGGTTCATCATCGATGAGCTGGCTTGCCTGAACAGACAGGAATCTCTCCCCAGGGCCCTTGCTGAAATCAGAAAGTATGGCGGATGCATGGCCGTGGGCGTTCAAAACATCCCCCAGCTTCAAGGACAATACGGGCAGGCGGAAACCAGATCCCTCACAAGCCTGTTCAATACCAGGGTGATATTCAGGAACGGCGACCCTGAAACCGCCAGGCACATGTCCCAGATGCTCGGCGAGCAAGAGGTCAAGGAATCCATGGAAGGGATTTCCTATGGAGCGCATCAGATGCGCGATGGGGTCTCCCTGAACGAGCAAAAACGCCTCAAGCCCGTCGTCTCAGCTAATGACATCATGATTCTGGATGATCTCGAAGCCTACCTCAAGCTTCCTGGAAATTTGCCTGTGGCGAAAGTCAAACTTGGTCTGGATAAAACCGTCAAAGCATGTCCGGGGTTTGTGCCGATCCGGGCCAGGAAGAAGGCGAAAAAAGCGCCCGGGAAAGCGTCGAAAAAGGCGCCTCAGTCCAATCTCTCAAAATCTTGACGTCAGGCATGCGAAATCGCTTGTTAGTCCTGACGCCTCTCATCAAGTGACGACACAAATTATTAATGCGGATTGCGCCATAGCCCTCACGATTTTACCTGAAAAAAGCGTTGATCTTATTATAACTTCTCCTCCTTACGCTAATCTGCGCAAACATACTTATGGGGGCATTCCTGCAGATCAGTATGTCGCATGGTTTTTACCAATAACGGATGATCTTCAGCGTGTGTTGAAGCCTTCAGGTTCATTTATTTTAAATATTAAAGAACACGTAGCGAATGGCGAGCGTCATACATACGTGATGGAGATTATTCTGGAAATGCGGAAGCGAGGCTGGGTTTGGACAGAAGAGTACATTTGGCACAAGCGGAACTCCGTCCCCGGGAAGTGGCCAAACCGGTTCCGTAACGCTTGGGAACGTTGCATTCACTTTACCAGGGAGAGAAAATTCGCCATGTATCAAGAAGCCGTCATGATACCAATGGGAGGCTGGCGGCACACTCGTCTCAAATCCTTAAACAAGTCTGACCAGGTTCGGAAATCCTCCGGGACTGGTAGCGGCTTTGCAAAAAAAGGAGAAAACTGGATTGGACGCGAGATGGCTTACCCGACGAATGTCCTGCATCTGCCGACTGAGTGCGCTAACAAAGGTCATAGAGCAGTTTTTCCTGAGAGTTTGCCTGAGTGGTTTATCAAGCTATTTACCAAAGCAGGAGATACGGTGCTTGACCCGTTTATGGGGTCTGGTACGACTTTAAAGGTTTGCCAGCGTTTGGAACGTAATTCAATCGGGATAGAATTATTGCCACGCTATTGTGATGCAGCCGCTGCGAGAATAAGGCATCAGCGTCTTTCCTCCAAGCCCCTTCATATTTCTTCTATCTAAAAAACACAGGAAGCCCAATATAATGAAAAACATAAGTTGCTCTGTTAAGTAAGCAGAATATCCTTTTTATTTCGTAGCTTTTATAGTAATTTTTACTTACCAAAAATTTAATAAAAATGGACAAAAACTAAGCAGGAGAATGCCTCATGAAATACTTTATATTTATTTTACTCTTCTCAACCTTTCTTTCGCTGACGAACGCCAACCAGCCATGCAACGAAAATGAGCACCCAAATATTTTAGGGCTTTCTACTTCCCTCTCAAATCTTTCTTTGAGAAATAACTCAAAAATTGATCATTTATGTGATCCTAATGCTCCTAAACAACGGGTACAGGAGTGTCTTAATAAAGGCGACATTGAAGAATTATACGCTGTCTTTAAAGAGTTTTCTAATGAAGAACCGAAAATGGATATTTTTTACGAACAAGCATGCACGAGCTGCAATATTACCAAATGGCCTTCGCAAACAACCTTTCGAGAAGCTTGGTTAGGCGATATTTTTTATCCTCGTAAAGAGATCAGGCTTTATTACGAGCATTGGTCAAGCGAGTATCTCATTAAACGCTTTGACATATTATGGTCTTTGGCAATGTCTGCGAAGTTTAATAATCCTTTAGCATTGTACTATCTCACCAGAGGGCTGCAAATTCATATCGACGCTATTGCAGATTGCGACACAGAAGTCATACCAAATCTTTATAAAAAGGCTCTTGGTATATTAGAAAAAGTTAAAGATAACGATGATGCCTATTGGGTAAGAGCAACCGCCTATGAATTGGCTTATAGGGGAACTTATTGTTTTAATCCTCACCAAGCTTTTGAGCTTCATGCTCAATCCAAGGAAAAAGAATCTCAGCTCCAAATGCTCTTGATAAGAGAAAGGTACATTAATTTTGTAAAACCAACACAGGAGGATTATATTAATTTATCTCAAGCTTATCCAAAAGGTTATATAGAAATAGTAGAGAAATTTGCAGAAGGATTCGACGAAAAAGTTAGCTTACTTAACTTAGCTTATGAAAATGGTTATTATCCTGCTCTCTTGGAATTAGGGTGGTTATATGGAAAAGCTGGCAATAAAGAAAAAGCTTTGCAATACCATCATACCTATAGTGAGCGTTATCAATCTCCTGCAGGGTACTATTATGCTTCGATGCTTTATGTGCCAGGTAGTGTTGACTACCCTGTATACTATCAAAATAGGTCAGATGAGGACATTCTTGGGGCCATCCAGGAATTGCAAAAAGCTTCTCATTTTTCCCCTCACCAGGAGGCATTGAAACGTCTCGGGATTCTTTCCGTTGAACTATATAAAAGAAGTCAAAACCCCGAATGGGAAAACACCGCATTAGAGAGCTTTCACAAAGCTGCTTTTCTAGGCGCAATGGATGCTTATGACTATATTGACAGCACGAAAGACAGCTTTAGCCATCTTAATGGCACCATTAATAAAATATTATATTTGATCGGGTATTCTTCATAAATAGCAGCCCTTGCGTCTTTAAAGACTATGGTAACGTCTTCACGAGCATTAAGAGGTCTTGGAAGATAAGGAGGAAATTTTTATGAAAAGCTTGAGAGTAATGGGGTACATTATGATTAGCTTTACAATGCTCCTAACTCGCGCTTACGGCACATTTGAAGTAAACTTTCATAGAGTGGGAGAGGGAAATTGTACAACAATTAGTGTTGATCAGGAAACAGGTAAGAAAAAAGAATATATGATCGTTGACTGCGGATCACATGAATTCAACAAGACTCTCAACACGCCAACAGATGTTAAAGTTACATCTTCGGAAAACCCTGGAGAGCATATAACGCCACGTTCTATTAAAAAGGCGAAACTTACGATACAGAGCAGCGCGGTTTATGGTACCAAAGTTAATAGGGGTAAAACCTTAAACGCTATTCGACAATCACTGGGGGCAACTCTAGGAGACCAAACAAATATATTACCGAGCATTTCCGTCAAAACATTGGTTATCAGTCATCCTGACTCTGACCATTTTAATTGGATATGGCATGTTTTAGACGCCAGCAAAGATAAGCTAGAAAACATTATCCTGGGTGGGCGTCCTGAAAAATATTTAGATAATGAAAATTTTAGAATCTGGTTAGAAAAATGGTTAAACAAAAACAGTAAGGTTTTTTTCCTAGCAGCAGAAGATAGCAAGGTGAAAAATGTCGATGATTTACAACGATTCAAACAGAAGGGGTATAAATTGGCTCCTTCTTTGTTTTCCAATCCCCAATTGCCACATTTTAATATCGTATCCACAAGGGTCTTTCGTCAGGATAGTCTCGTCAAACCTACGGATGATCTGTACAAGGCGTTTGATTTTGGTCCCCATACCTTATTTGAATTTTTGACCATTAATCCCGTTCACATTGCCTCAAATGTAACAGCGGGTCACTATATCCGTTTCTTCTATGGTGAAGATGAGTCCAGTGATATTGACAATCAAGATAGTCTTGTTCTGAAAATTAATAACCAAAAAACCCGTAAATCAGCTGTCTTATTAGGGGATGCCACGGCTTTGACCATGACAAGAGCTTTTTCAAATTACAATCCAGGAGAGTTAAAAACAGATGTCCTGCTTGCAGCCCATCATGGGGCCAGCAGCTGGGGGAGCAATAATTCTCAATTGTTTGAAATGTTCAAACCCACATGCGTTGTTTTCAGTAATGGGCAACACCTTAAATTCGCTCACCCTAGAGAAAAAGCGTACAACCAAGCAAAACAAGGTATACCGGTGGGTCAGACAGAGCCACATAATATGACCCGTTATCATGAAACAGGGGGCGATAATCAAAAAGGAGAGTATCAAACTTGGATGGTGACAAGACCCATCTTTTCAACCTTTGATAATGGTAGCATTCAGGCAACATTTGCAGATGAGAAAGGTGAAATAAGCCTGAAGAGTATCGATGGAGGCGACACAAGACTTTACTCCATTAATTCTACTACTTTGGCTCAAGAAGATACGCTCAAAGCTTCCTACCCTAATTTAAACCCCGATATGCCTATCTTTGCCTCGCCTGGAAAAGGCGTATCAGAGTTAAAACTTTGATAGCGTATAGATATGCTGTATTGATAGCCAATCCGTTAAGGTTTAAGCTGCCCCCCAAATTCAAGAACATTACGCAGCAATTTTTGAGGAGAGATTTGTCGTCGTTTGTTCTTTTCGTTGCTTAATTCCAAATTCAGGTACGACATCAGTTTGGCGCATGGGATGAGTGTGTTAACGCCCATCTCATGCGCCAGATTAATAACCTTCTGAAAAGGCCATTGCATGGCTTGGGCTATGCCCATCATGACATCATAAGGCCGTTGATAACCGATTCCGCTATGACGGCGTTTCCGATTATACCATTCAATATACTTGCCTATAGATTCCCGTACTTCCTTTACCCTTTCATAAGTCCTCAAATAGACTTCCTCATATTTTACGGTACGCCAAAACCTTTCTATGGGAATATTGTCAAGGCAGCGGCCTTTCCCGTCCATGCTAACCTTGATCCCCAAGGCATAGGCTATAAATCCACTCTTGGCTTGTAAACTGGCAACCCTGGTCTGAATTGATGATCAATGGCTTGAAACCTGACTGAAGGGCCATTTCCAAAGCATCCAGGCAACCTTGCGTATCAAGGAATGGGCTGATGTTCCAACCCATTACGCATCGGCTTACAACGTCAATCAAGGCCGTTAAATAGACAAACCCGGAAGGCATTATCATGTGTAGACTTCGGCTCACACCGCTTCCATCAAGATCAGGGCTTTCACCCTGTTGTTGTATTAAACGCATCCTCCTGAACTTTCGTCCAGTTGCCTGTCAAACCAACATCCTGGCGCAACCCCTTTACTCCATCCCCATTACAGGGACTTCTTCAATCGTACAGGTTGCTCCGCCCCTGTTTTCCGCATCGGTACTCTCTCCCTTGGCATCGGAATGACAGGTTCCCGTAGTTCTCTATGAAAGTCCCGATTAGGTTCACGCCACTTCTACGCCGGACACCGCTCATCCAGTAACTAGGTATCCGATGAGCTTATCTGGGAAGATGCGCAAGCTCCCCATTTTGATGCCATTTCTCGTATTAACGACGCTTCAACAGTGGTTCAGTTTTATTCGTCTCCCTGACCAATACCTGCCCATTTCAACTATGGGCTTTTCCTCAACGCTCACGACCATGGCTCTTTACCACAGCCGCTTGAGGTGGTTTGGAGCCTACCCCTGAAAGTCGGCTCCGAAGGGTCTGCCTTCATCTTCCATAAAGCTTACCTTCACCCTGAAAACCACTTTATCAACTTGTATTCAGGGTGTCGTTCTACGGCACACAGCGCGCCGCTACATCTACTCATCATCTTGAGGAAAATACTTAGCATAAATTTCACCTACTCTAATCTTACTGTCTGCAAGAGACATGTTGGGATTAGTTTTTTTTATGTCTTCTAGTTCAATAATCATGGATCTATAAGAGGTGAGGTAAGTATTATCGTTCTTCTTATACAATTTATTAAGGCTTTCCATTCTTGTTATTTCGTTTTTTAGGTCTTCAATTTCCTTATTCACGTATTCCATTTGTTCAGGTAGCTCCTGCTTTGAATTTGTTTTAATTCCATGAAATATCTCTTTATTTCTATCTAAGTGGGGGTTGCCAATATTAAGCTTTTGTAAAGGTTCTTCTGTCGCAATCAAGCATGAAAATGTCGATGCCAGCACAATAAAGATACCCATAAATTTTGTTAAGTTAATCATTTTTATATTCTCCTAAGGTATATCAGGTTAATTCACTAGCATGATATCATAATGGTCACTAAAAATATATAAATTTAATTTAATATACGGGAACCCAAGCGCCGCTTAATTCTTCCATTCTTTCTATAGAGATAAACTCTGTTGTTAAATGTAAATGTTCCAAGAAACTTCCCGAACCGGGAGTCAAGGCGCCCTTTAAGTGGGCATTCCCTACCACAATCAGTATTGGGTCTGTAGAAGACGAGCGTGATAAATAGCCCATCAGCTCATCTTTCCATTTACTATTTCGTGCTTTAGTAGATGCTTTTACGCCCGTTGCAGAATAATCATATTGATATTGCTTGATAGAAGCCTTATAATCCATTACAAGCATATCCCATGCACGTGAGGAATGGCCTACCGTAATTTCATTTTCATAATCATTTATTTTTTTAATATGAGAAAGGGAAGCTTTAAAAAATTTCCCTACATCCTCTGGCACTAGTGCTATATCATTTATTGCGTCTACTAATTGTTCTAGGTTTTCTTGAGCGCGCCAGCCTTTAGTCTTTAAAATTTCTTCAAAATTAGATGAGGGTTTTCCTTTCAATTTAGCTATCTGAGATACAAATTGCTGGAGGCACATTACACCTTTTGCTATGTCAACTTTTGTAATATGTTCCAACTTTATTCCCGGCAATAAGCTTGTATTAAGGTCTATCTCTTTAACGCTATTCCAAACAGCTATTTCATCAGCCGTAAGTCTAAATTCTGCTATTGGATCCCATCGATCCGAACTGGCGGAGCTTATACCTAAGAACCAACCCCTTAATATACCGGCGCCGCTACCAGGTGAAGTTGGTGCATGCTCTGTGTAATAAATAGCGCCATTGCGAGCAAGACGAGTGATCTCTGCTATAACTACTGCTGGCAAAAGAAGATCTGGATGTTTATTATGTATAGACCCTAGTATATACAATTCTCTTCTACCTTTGGTAACGAGCTTAAAAAATGGAGGGTCTAATCGTGGTACGGTTCCCAGTGCTTTTTCTACATGGTTGTATTCCCGCGTCCCTGCGTGCATAGCCATCAGAGGAGCTTCAAAGAAAAGGAAGAAACTCACACCATATAAAACAGTTTGATAGCTCAATTTCATAGCGATGCTTCCTTTAACTGAAGGGTTAAGTGTTACGCATATATGTTATGAGATAGTGAATTAACATCTAGTAAATTTACGCGATGTGCAACTTTTAAACGACCAAGCTTTCCAAACGAAGTGGATTCTGTGGGTTAACCAGGCGATTTATAAATAGTGCTAACGTATGAGAGGTAATTTTTTGAATGATACGATGGGTTAAATGCCATAAATCTCTGGCTACACGATGTGCAACTTTTATGAATTCTTGAGATAGTAAGCGTTCACGGATATAGAACCATTATAAAACAAAAGATTACAAACAGGCGCTTCATGACCTCAAAGTACGGTATTGAATCGTAAGTATTTGAATCGATTGCCTTCTATTTTTTATCAGTAAAAACGGTGGCGTTAGTGGTGCGTAACGACGAGGTGGGCATTAAGGGGGTCGGCCGGGTTAAA
>CAYRJJ010000034.1:0-15273 GCA_964424515.1 uncultured Candidatus Finniella sp.
TGCCAGCACGCCTCCTAAAGATAGCTGACTATTGTTGGTAATCAGGTTATAAAATAACGCTTACCCCCCTTATTTTTTCCTATAGGGGTCTGCTGAAGGAGGGGGGACAAAACAAACAAGGTAACAAGAGAGAATGGTATTACATTTAACTATCTATCTCTATATGATAAGTGTTTTTTAAGCACTCATTAGGACTGTAGCCATAGATTTTTTAAATCCCTTCCAAGTATACCCCGCGTATACCTGAAGAAATTTAGTCTATTTTAAAATCCTCTCTAACCCGCAGAAAACTTGGTGGGCGCTATAGGATTCGAACCTATGACCCGCTGATTAAGAGTCAGCTGCTCTACCAACTGAGCTAAGCACCCCACTCTATGTGAAATAGCAGAAATGTTCCCTACCTGTCGACCAAAAATAGCGATTCTCGCTGAAAAATAGGATAATGCTTTGATAAAAAATAGTTTTATTAAAATTTATCTGCGAAAAATTACTGTAACTATTGATTTTATATCAGAAATTCCCGAAGTAGATTTAGCATATGGATTTTACTAAATAATTTTTTTAGATTTTCTCAATATTTTATATTTAAAAATCAAATGGTTAACTAAAAAAAGCTCTTTATGTGATCCGGCGTCTTATGCCCCTAAGAGGTGAACGAGTGACCTCAGCAAGGCTTTTCCCCTCTTTCTTGCGTTGCGTACAAACTCGCAAAAGCCCAGATAGATTGGTAATTTCTCCTGAGAAATACCTCTGTGTGGCCTAAGCCATGAGCGAAGAAGAGACCTCGTCGCATTCTACTTCGCCAGACAGTTTGATCTCAGGCTTTTTATCAACAATACCACTGCGAAGTATAGTCGCCATATAATGCGCGTCATCTTTATTCAAACACAGTTCTTTTGTGATCTGGTCACAAGATCCGTGTTTTTAATGGGCGCATGTTAACTTCCATATTAAACTCTTTGTTCCCTTCTTCTAACCAGGGTTTATCAGGACTTAAATTCTCAATTCATTGATCCGCTGGCAAGACCCCGGATCACATAAAGAGCCTTCAGGATTATCCAGAAAATCTTGAAACATGCATTATAAAATTTTTAGCGTTCTTTAGTTAGATGTCTCAAAATTTGAGCATTCATCAATATGCTGAACAGCCTTGCAGGAGAAGATAACCCAAAAAGAGGCAAAGCGCAAAATGATATGAATGGGTCTGCTCGTACAACAAATGATCGCCCGAGTATCAAAAATTAATGAAACGTCGTCCTAACCTCCAAGTTTAATTTGGCTTTGGTTTGGATTTTGACTTAGATTGAAGCTTCGGCTTTTTAGGGGCGGGCGCCGTTGCCTTGGGCGTAAGCTTTTTAAGTGGGGAAGGACGTGGCTCGGACTGAAACTTATCTCTTTTAGGCGCTGGGCTACTTGGTTCAGGCTGAGGCTTATCTTTTTCAGGCGCCGTAGGGCTTATTGCTAACTTGGGTTCTTCATCTACCGTCATATTTGGTTTGGGCTGAAGCGCTGCTTTTTTTTGCTCTGCCGTAATTAACTGTAACTTGGATTTTTTATGCGTTGAAGCGCCTGGCCTGGTTTGAGCTTTTTTAGAGGCAGGCGTGATGAGTTGCAATTTAGGGTTTTTAGGCGCTGGCGTATCCAACTTAAACTCAGGTTGATCTTTTTCGGGCGCAGGCGCACTGGTAACGTCAGCTAAATTATTCATGAGCGCTGGCAAGTTAGCCAGAACTTTCTCCGCTACAAGCATTCGCCATAAAAATCCAAGGGGCCCCGTTACTTTCAATGTGACCGTAAGCCGGACGCCTTGAGAATCCTGCTGCAGTTCATGGATATCATACATCCTTGCCCCAAAAAAGCGGGTACACCCTGTAAATCCGTGATCCTTTTTAACATCTATCAATTCGACAATAACAGCGGGCGCCCCTTTTGGCTTTAAAGTAAACCGGCTCCCTGCCTGAAAGGGCTTTTCTAACCGGCAATACTCAACATTAGGAATCCATTCATGCCAACTGTTAACATCAGACCAACGGCGCCAGATCGCTTCTTTTGTGACGCTTTTAATAACTTTACTGTGTGACCTTATCCACATAATCCCCTCCAAAAATATGCTTATTAATATGACTGTAACGAGCGATAGCGATTTGATCAATCAGGATTTTTCATAATCTTTGCAACAAAATTAAAAAATCCTGTTTCTTTCCCGGTTTCAGGCTAATTTCCAATATACAACTAAAATTTTCAAATAAAGTAAATTATACTTTTAAATTAATTAGTGCTATTGACTATAAAAATATGCAATTTCACTAAATATTAAATATTAATGATTTAAATTAAAAATGTATATAAATATTTAAAAAATAAAAATGTTTGAAATTAAATGAAATTTTTATTATTTTTTCTACTTTTATTTAGCCAGTTTAATCTTGTGCGGGCCGCTACTCCGCAGAATACGCCTGCTTCAACACCCATACGCCCTATTCCAGAAGAGGAACAACAAAGTGCATTTGCACAGGCAGACCAGACAGATCAAACTCCAAAGCCCCCCAGTCAAACTCTGGCGCAACCTGCCTATAAAGAAACCGCTGAAGATACAAGCCAGCCAGCAACAGGCAGGACCCCGCCGGAAAGCGGGACAGATATCAACAATATAAAGAAAAAGAAGAAAAATAAAAATAAGTACAAGAAGGAGAAAAAAGAAGATAGAAAGAAAAAATCTAAAGACCGTAAAAAAGAAAAGAAAGAAAAGAAGGACCGGAAAAATCAACAAAAGAAACAGTGTGCCAAAGAACGCGTAGAAAAGAAAAAAGCAAGAAAAAACCAACGAAAATTATGAGGCGACAAGTAAGATTACCGGTTAGGGGCAATGACGGGCTCCGGTAATAAATTGTATGCTGCAGACATTTATGACAGGAGTCACAAATGCCTGGAGAATGGATAAAGCGCCGACAGGCGCAGAGATGCATGAAAGCTAGAAAACAAGGCCATACACAAGAAAATGCGGCTGCAAAAGCAGGGATATCAGAACGAAGCGGCCGTTCCATTGAGCAAGGTAAACGCACTAACCCAACAAGAAAAGAACGCCATTAGCGCACACGTCCTGACCCATTAGTTGTTTAGCTCCACAGTGTGAGGGGGGGCGGATTCATCATCTTTTTATGAGTTCTTATGCGGAATTCAGGTTAAAGAGTCAACCCGGGTGATGGCGAGAGGGAAAAACTTGAAAGCGCATTTTTGAATCATAATCAGGCGCGAAGCATGATTTGGGCGCTGCCTTATAAAAAAGTTGCGCACCGGCTTCATTTCTCTTTATCATAAATTTTATGATATTTAACGAAAAATTGAGAGAGAAGATGACAGATACTCCCAAAAGCCAAACCCTTCTGGACCATGATATTGTGATTGTTTCGGCTAAACGGACGCCTATGGGGGCGTTTCAAGGCGCTTTATCTTCCTTGAAGGCGCCGCAACTGGGTAGCATTGCCATTGAAGGCGCCTTGCAGGCCGCGTCTTTATCAGGCTCTGATATTGATGAAGTGATTCTAGGGTGCGTCTTACCTGCCGGTTTGGGCCAAGCGCCGGCACGACAGGCAGCGATCGGGGGGGGACTCAAACCATCAACTTCCTGCACAACCATTAATAAAGTTTGTGGTTCAGGCATGAAAGCGGTCATGCTGGCTTGTGACCAAATCCGGTTAAATCATGCCCGCATTATCCTGGCAGGTGGTATGGAAAGCATGACGAACGCCCCTTATTTGCTGGATCGCGCCCGGTTAGGCTATCGTTTAGGCCACGGTGAAATTTTTGATCATTTGCTACTTGATGGCCTGGAAGACCCCTATCATTCTGGCCGCTTGATGGGCGCTTTTGCGGAAGATACGGCCTCTCATTTTCACTGCACCCGTCAAGATCAGGATGCATATGCCATCGAGTCCTTCCAGCGCGTTCAAACAGCCGTCAGGGAAGGCTTTTTTGACAAGGAAATTATTCCTGTAGACTGGGGAGAAGGAAAAAACCGCGTCTCCCTTCATCAAGATGAAACGCCCTTGAAAGTTAAAGTCGAAAAAATACCCCATTTGAAACCCGCTTTTCATCCGGAAGGAACGGTGACAGCGGCCAATTCTTCCTCAATTGCGGATGGGGCGGCCGTTGTGGCGCTGATGACGGCGCGGGAGGCGCATCAGCGGGGAATAACGCCTGTAGCCGTTATCCGGGGCCATGCCTCCCATGCCCAGGATCCCCGGTGGTTTACGACCGCCCCCATTGGCGCGATCGAAAAACTTCTCCAGGACCTGAAATGGTCCCTGAATGAAGTTGATCTGTTTGAGATTAATGAAGCATTTGCTGTGGTCACAATGGTGGCCTTGAAAAAAATGAATATCCCGCATGAAAAAGTCAATATCTGGGGTGGAGCAACCACCCTTGGCCATCCTCTCGGCGCAAGTGGCGCCCGGATCCTTGTTACTTTGCTGCATGCCCTGAAACAGCGCGGACTCTCAAAAGGAATCGCCGCCATCTGCATTGGCGGAGGAGAAGCGACAGCCCTTGGCGTTGAGCGGGTCATTTAAGCTTGATAGAGTTCAGTAAAATCCTGTGACCACCCTCGTCTTGTGGTTACCAGGCGGCGCTGCCTCATTAAAATAAAAAATATCATTCCCTCAAAGTGATCATTTGATTTTCAAAAAGATGACCTCATCAATATTCCTTAAAAATCAACCACTCATATTGTTAACGAAGGAACCCGGGGTTACCAGGTTCCGGGTCTTTGCGCCTGTCCCGTCAAAAATAAGATTAAATAACAGGCCACGCCCCTTGACAGGCTCTCCCATAAAGATAAAAATTAATTAAAGTTTAATATTTATCGACGAGACCCGCCCATGAACCGTTTTTCAGTTGGCGCTTTTTTATTTGTAACGACTGCCCTGGCAATAACAACGCCGGTACAGGGCGCAGAACCTGAAAATTCATCTGATGTTACCCGGGAACTGGCCGACCTTAAACGTCAAATGAAGGAAATGAACCAAAAAATGAGGGTTCTGCAGAGCCATTTAAATGCCAGGGTAAATACCAAGGTAAATACCAGGGACGCTAAAAATAATTCACAGCAAGAAATGAGGGTTGTAGAGACCCGTTTAAATACCAAGGATGTCAGGAATCATTCACAGGATACCCCCTATCATTGGCCTGAGCGCTATATACATGTCCCCAACACGAACAGCGCCATCCAGTTTATTGTTAACCCGAATCTTGCCGTCAGCTATGATGCCAGCTCCTATGCAGCCGATTTTGTTTATCCTCCTCTCTTGCCTTTAGAGCATGTAAGCTCTGATCTTAAAAAAAGCAGGTTTAATGCCCAGGCCAGAGGCACGCAATTTGGTTTCAGGACATTATCTCATACCAACATAGGAGAAGTTAAAAGCGAGGTTAGTCTGGATTTTTGGGGGGATGTTTCTAATATAGTCCCCAGCACGCCTGCGTATCAACCTCGCCTCCGCTTCGCTTATATAGAAGCTGCCGGATTTACAGTGGGTCAAACAACCAGCAATTTTCTGGATTTGGATGCCATAGGCGAAACAGTGGATTATGGAAGCGCTTTAGGCCTGTCATTCCGGCATGGTCTCATCAAGTATGCTTTCCCTCTTAACAAGCAAACGACGCTTGGCGTCGCTGTAGAACGTCCTGCCACAGATTATACGGACCAATCGGGGAAAATCATAAATAACCCGACTCCTTCTAACAACGTCTCTGCGCCCAGTTTGCCGGATTTGACGGCGAACTTGAAATATGAGGATAAATTTGGACATGTATCCTTAAGAGGAGTGGCCCGCCAGCTCAAGATAAAAGATAATGGGGCGGCTCCGCAATTTATAGGCAAAAAAAATGGATGGGGATTGGGCATTTCTGGAAAATTCTTTGTGTATCATCAATCCAATTTATTTGCCCAGTTTAACTTTGGGGATGGCATTGGACGATACATTCCGATGCTGAACGGTCAGTCTTCACTCTATAATCCAACAAGCAGAGTCCTGGATTCTCAAATGGGAACGAATGCGATTGTCGGGTTTGAGCATTTCTGGAGCGAACTTTTCCGCTCAAACATCATTTATGCCCACACTCACGTAAAGGTATCCAGATTTACGCCTGTTCTCACCTCAGACACGCGCGTCACAAAATCCTTGAATCAATTCTACCTCAACCTGATTTACTCCCCCATTCCCCCTCTGGATGTGGGAATTGAGTACGAGTATGCCGACCGGAAATCTGTTGATAACTATCAAGGGAAAGCCAACCGTTTCACCTTGGGGATAACCTATAAATTTTAGCATATACTCAACGGATTTGAAGATGTCTGGATTGCCGCGGAGCTTACGCTCTCCTCGCAATGACTGAACCCTGGTTAGGTCATTGCGAGGAACCCGCAAGCGCATAGCGCGTAGCGAGACGAAGCAATCCATAAAAGGTGTTTTCAAAGGTGATGGATATAGAACATGAAACCTGCTGTTAAAAAGGGAAAAATCAATGCCAAAAGTTGCTTTAGTTACAGGTGGAACCCGGGGTATCGGCGCGCCCATAGCCACTGCCTTGAGAGACAAGGGTTACCGGGTAGCCGTTACGTATCACACCAATGGGGAAGCTGCCGGAAAATTTCAGGAGGAAACCGGAATTCCCGCCTATCAATGGGATATCAGCAGCTTTGAGGCTTGCCGGAATGGGCTTCAGGAAGTCACCCAAACCTTCGGGCCGGTTGATATTCTCGTCAACAACGGGGGCATTGCGCGTGATAGCGTCTTGCACCGCCAAAGTACGGACCACTGGAACCATGTGATTACCACCAATTTGACCTCCTGCTTTAATATGACCCGGGGCGTTATTGAATCCATGCGGGAACGGGGCTTTGGGCGCATTATCAATATTTCTTCAGTGAACGCCCTCAAGGGGCAGGTCGGGCAAGCCAATTATTGCGCTTCAAAAGCGGGTATGATTGGTTTTACAAAGGCTTTGGCGCTTGAAAATGCGAAAAAGGGGATTACCGTTAATGCCATAGCTCCCGGATATATTGATACGGATATGGTACGCGCCGTCAGTGAACCGGTATTAGCGCAAATTATCGGCACGATTCCTTTAGGCCGCCTCGGGCAAGCGGAAGAAATCGCCCGCGCTGTCCTCTTTTTAGCGGATGATATGGCTGGCTATATCACGGGAGAAACATTAAATATTAACGGTGGTCTGCTTTGCGCCTAGAATAGACTTCTTTAGAAACCCTCGCCTTTTGGTCCGTGGCGTCGTCAAAAATTTGTTCGTGATCCTCATGTCCTCTTATATTCCGGCGGATTACCGTCAACATCCCCCTCCCTGCCCTTAAAAAATTCACCTGTTTTTCTGATTCCGCCAACCCGTTAAATGTTTATTAAGCTTTGCTGGGTATCATAAAGATACAAATAAAATTCCATTTGGGAATCAAATATTTATAAATTAAAGAAGGAAACGTTGATGACTAAGAATACCGCAGCTAAAAACAAAACGATTTCTATTGGAATGCAAGGGGGAGGCGCTCATGGCGCTTTTACCTGGGGCATTCTGGATTACCTCCTCGAAGATGGCCGACTTGACATTGAAGGCGTGAGCGGAACCAGCGCAGGGGGGATGAACTGTCTTGCTTTATGCCAGGGAATGGCTGAAGGGGGCAAAGATGGCGCCCGTAAAAGTCTCTATCGGTACTGGAAAATCTTAAGTGAAAAATCAAAAAAAATAGGCATGGCGCCAACGCCTTTCGATAAATTTAAAGGCGGCTATGGCATTAGCACGAACCCCTTGTTTTCCATGATGGGACAAATTTCAAAAAATTTCTCTCCCTATGAATGGAACCCCAAAAACCAGAATATGCTTGAAGATTTAATCAAAGAACTTTTTAACTTTAAGAAAATCGCCACCTATGAAGACCTGAAAGTTTTTTTGTGCGCAACCAACGTGAGAACGTCCAAATTAAAAATATTTAGTGGAAATGAGATTACGCCCCAGGCGGTTTTAGCGACAGCCTGCCTTCCTATACTTTTTCAGGCTGTCAATATTGAGGGAGATGATTACTGGGACGGGGGCTTTATCGGGAACCCGGCTATATTTCCGCTCATTTATCATTGCGCAACGCCAGACATTCTTGTTCTTTTGCTAACCCCCCAGTATCGGCACAACACCCCAAAAACGCTCGATGAAATTCATTGGCGCATGACAGAATTAAGTTTAATCAATACTCTGACAAGAGAAATGCGCACCATAGATTTTATTAGCAAGCTCATTGATGACGGTATTGCTGATAAAACGAAAATTAAGAAAGTCAACATGCATCTTATCGAAAATCCGCAAGTTTTTGCGGACCTGGATCATACCAGCGCCCTCAATTCTGACTGGGATTTTTTCATGTTCCTGTTTGAAAAAGGCCGTGAAACAGCGGAAAAATGGATAGCGAAAAACTATGAACACATTGGCGTGCGTTCCACGGCAAACGTGACGGAAGAATTTGTTTAGGAGGTTAATCATATCATGACGTATAGAAAACAAACAAAGCCCACTGTAAACAGGACTGATACGACGCAAGCATGTATGACGGGCGTACGGTCACTCGTGTTCCTTCTTGTGACGTTAAACGCCTTTTCCTGTAAAGCTGACAAGGGTTGTGAGTTGCCTCCTGACCTCAAGGTTCCCGGGAAGACGTTTATTATCAATGAAAATTTATCTTGCGGAACAAATATTTTCCTCCATGCCCTGCCGGCCATTGGGATAAAAGCAGACGAAGAATTAAGTCCGGAAGAAAAAAGGATAAGTCCCCAGGCCGTAGGGCGCCGGGCCTATGAACTCCTCGGGGATGCTTTTGCAAAGGAGAAGCCCGCTGTTCCGACCTCAGACTTTAAAGTTAACGGAAAAGATGGCCAGCATAAAATCCCCGTTCGCCTTTATGAAGGTAAGGATAAAGGGAAAGTCATTTTTTTCACCCATGGAGGAGGCTGGTCGAGGGGGAACCTGAAAACGCATGATACCCTGTGCCGTAACCTTTGTGAAGCGACAGGGGCATCCGTATTAGCCGTGGATTACCGTTTAGCCCCGGAACATCCTTACCCCGCTGGCCTGGAAGATGCGGTAGATGCTTATAACTGGTTATTAGCGCAACATGAACATGATAAGAACATAAAGGTCTTTATAGCCGGAGATAGCGGGGGCGGCAATATTGCTACATCCTTGACCCTGAAGATGATCCAGGAAGGGGGCCGTATTCCCGATGGCGCTATTTTGTTATATCCGTCCCTTGACCTTCATATTCCTGAAAAAACAATGAACCCTTATGCGAATGGTTATATGCTCACCCGCGATAGCATTAACGCGTATGTTAATAATTATACAGGAAACAATCCTGAAAAGGCGGATGACCCTCTTGTATCTCCGGTTATGGCTTCAGACCAGGTTCTAGCAAAATTTCCGCCCCTTATCCTTGTTAATGCGGAGTGTGATCCCTTGGCAGCGGAAGGTAAAGATTTTGCGCAGCGTCTTGCGAAGCTTGGGGTTTCTGTAAACCATAAGGTCATTCCCCGTACCATTCATATCTTTTCTCAATATTTTGACCTCTTCCCTGAAGCGGCCGAAGCCAGGGACTTTATTAAGGAGTCATTAGAAAAGTGGAAATAAAAGGCGGGGTATAGGTGAGGAGAAGAACAAACAGGCATTAGGTGTGTCATCAATTAACTGTTTTTGGTCTGTAAATGGTAGGTTTTCTGCGCTTCCGTTTCTTAAATACGCTTGAATTTATTCTTGCGATACGGTTCTTAAAACCCGCCATTTTCGCCACAAAATCCTTCAATTGATGACACGCCCAAGCTTCTTGGTTTCGAAAGAAGTCTATTTTTTCCATGATTCAGCCGTAACAATGGTCGGCCAAGCCTTTTAAGCTTCTTCCTGTCATTTTGAGTCTTCGATACTCATTCTTAATGAAAAAGCTGCCTATGTTCCCAAGAATTTGATTGACTGTTTACGATATTTTCGTATTCTGTAACGTGTAACTTTTAGTTATATGCATTAGTTATACCCATCGCAGATGAAAAATTGGGAATTCCGGATCCGGAATTGGGCGGGATTGTCGATCGGTATATTACCGGGCCTGTAGTTCAGTTGGTTAGAACGCACCGCTCATAACGGTGTTGTCGTAGGTTCGAGTCCTACCGGGCCCACCACTTCCTTTATGTTTATTTCTTATATTTTGGCAGTCAATAAGAGAGGATCTTTGGCTGGTAATCTTCTAGTTTCCCTGACGCTTGGGAAGGGGTAATTGCGGGTTCTTTTTTAAAGGCTCGCGCACTCCCTTCAACTCGTCAAGTATGTTTTTAACATGGCCGGAAAGAAGGTAGATCTTGGGAGGATTTTTATAAGCCTGCAAGGGTTCGTAGAGTTTATAGGGGGTGCAAAAGACCGATTGATAGTGGCCATACAGCTTCTCACGTTTTGTATTTAAGAGGCGGTGGGTTTCCCGGTCTCCTGTCGCATAATGAAACGAGGAAGCGGAAAGATGGGAAAAGCTTTGAATCAGTCCAAAAACATAAGGTTTCGTCTTTCCATTTTCAGTCACATGAATAAAAACAGGGGCGCCACTGCTGCCTGGCAGCGCCAGGGCGTAAGGCGGCTTATTGAGTTTACGCCATTCCAGGTTTGCTTTATATGTCCGCAACTCCCGCTCTGACCCATGGACTTTTATAGGTTTCAAGTGATCATTCGGCTCAAAAAAAATAGACCCCATCATAACCGTCTTAAAGTCATATAAAGTCTCCGGATCGCTTCCCATTGCTGAAAAAATATCTACCTCTGGTAAGACAAATGCACGCCGTCGAACGGGGTCGCCATGAGGAATGTCTGCAGACCCGAAA
Source organism: uncultured Candidatus Finniella sp. (assembly GCA_964424515.1). Classification (GTDB taxonomy): domain Bacteria; phylum Pseudomonadota; class Alphaproteobacteria; order Paracaedibacterales; family VGCI01; genus VGCI01. The sequence continues at coordinate 10,905 of CAYRJJ010000034.1, forward strand.
GTTGCAACATAAAGCGGGGGAATCTGGTCAAATATCTGTTCCTCAAATAACGGAACGGGCTGGATGTCTTTGACAGGGGTTGTTAATTTCAGAAAAACAATGTCATATTTTCCTTGTAGTGAAGGCTCTGCGCTATAGAAGCGCGGATGCGTCCGTAAAGCCTTTACCTGATAATTCTGGATGGACTCACGGGAAACTGTATCCCCAAACCCGACGATAATTCCCCCCAAATGAACTTTTCCCGTAAACCCGTGGGCTGCTGTTATGACAATGTCAGGAGCGATTAAAACGCCTGTTTGCAAAATATGTCGATGATGGTCATAAATAAAACAACTGGCTTTAAAAGCTTCTTGCGTTTCAACGAATTGAATATAATCTTTTGGTTGATGGATGCCATCTGAAAGCATAGCTTGTGGAGAAGATAGAAAAATCCAGAAAATTATGAGAAATTTGAAGGTCATAATGCTCCCCTAAACATGAAATTTTCTCCTTGGGAATAAGGCTTTTTGCAAAAAGCTTATACTTGAATATGATAAAGGGGCTTTGGCAATCCAAAGGCTCTTCCGGACGCAAAATCAAACGGTAAGGGTAAGTTATAATAGAGTTCTTGCTCCTTATCCACATGAGAAATAATGATCTGAGGGGAAACTTCAAGAAGATAGCGCAGAGCTTCCAGACTTTGACGACGAGGTTGCTTCTTAAGCCGCGCTGATAACTCACTATAAGGCAACATAATAAAATCCACAGGCGGGATGATAACGTCAGCTAGATTTTCCGGCAGTTCTTTATGAGGCCACTTTCCGATAAAACGGGCGCCATAACCCTTAAGCTGGGTGAGATTATTAAAGAGGGCATCCGTCATATCCACAGGAACTTCAAAAATCACACCCTGGAAAGGAAAATGGGTTTTATGAAGAAAGTCGCTGATTTCTTCAATAGAATGGCGGTCTTTATAAATTGATGGAGGAAGGGAACAAACAAAACCATGACTCGGATGCGTCATATGATGACGGCGCACAAATTGTAAAGTCTGGAATAAAACCATCTTATCAATAGCCTGATTAGATGGTAAGTTGTTTGCTATTCCAGAAAGGGTCTTGAGATTAATGAGCATACCATTTTCTAGAGTCACACAAGGAATACACGAAAAAAACATCAACCTTTTTTGGGGAAGGTTGACGATGGGTTGGGCAAGAATTTCAAGCTGATTGTCTTTCAATATGGGAATCAGGCCATTTATTTGAACCAGATAGTCTTTATCGTCTTGCAGGGATTGCGCCTGGATGTGGGGTTGATGATCAATATTGAGCCTTTCCCGCAATAATTGAAAAAAGCTTGCTTCAAGTAATATGTCTTGCGTATGTTCTTCTTCCCGTAATACGGGGGGCGCAGAAAAAGCAGGGACTAATTTTGATGGATCGCCTGGTTTTTTAAGATCATGACGTAAAGACTGAATCACCTTATGAAACCATAAAACATGCGTGATAATAAAAGTAATTAAAAACCCGCTTAATAAAAGAGAGGAATAACTGTGGGGAATATGACCAAGAACTATCGTTATTAAAATGCCAGTCAACCCGCAAAAGACAGGGAGAGCTAAACGTTGAATGAAAGAAGGTTCTCGGGGAAGGGGAGGGGAAGTGACCAAAATTTATCCCTTTCTTAAGATCTTTAACTACAAGATAGAATAGAGGAAGAAAAGTTGACATTCAGTTAATGTAGAAAAATTTTACATAAAAATTTAATTAAATATCACGTGATCTTGATTGATATCATATTTTGGAAATATACCTATCGTGAATGAAAAACAACAACCCCAAGGTAAAAGGAAAGAAAGCAATGATCATCCATAAACAAGGGTTTCAACCTTATATAGCTGCATCAAAAACCTTACCTGAAATAACAGCCAAGGCCATTTTTCTGGGAATTATCCTGGCTATTGTTTTGGCTGGATCCACAGCTTATCTCGGATTAAAAATGGGGCAAACGGTTTCTGCCTCCATACCGGCTGCGGTTATTTCAATGGCTGTGCTACGCCTCTTCCGCAACGCCACGATTCTGGAAAATAACATTGTTCAAACCATAGCTTCCGCCGGATACGTAGTATCAAGCGGCATCATTTTCACCATTCCTGCCCTTGTCGTCATGGGTTATTGGCAAGAATTTGGCTATTGGCAGGTTACAACCATTGCTATTATTGGGGGGTTATTAGGCGTTCTTTTTTCCATTCCCTTGCGCCAGGCGCTCATTATTGATGAGAATCTCAAGTTCCCCGAAGGGGTCGCTGCTGCTGAGGTGTTAAAGGCCGGAGACCAGGTTGGTTCAGGAGAAAAAACCGGCGTTGGTTTTTTAGCTGCTGGAGCGATGTGCGCGAGCGTCTTTAAATTTTGTCAGACGGGCCTGCATATCTTAGGTGAGAGCATCCAGGGCTGGTTCAGTGTGGGAGGGGCCATTTTCGGGTTCAGTACTGGCCTGACTTTTTCCATGATCGGGGCGGGGTATATCGTCGGAATGAAAGTGGCTATAAATTTGCTGGTTGGCGCAGGTCTAGCCTGGTTGGTTGGCGTTCCCTTGTACACAACTTTTAGCGCCCCCGAAGATTTTGGACTCGCTGTTGATGCCAGCGCTTTTGACTGGGCGATGGCGGTTAGAACCTCAAAGCTGCGTTATATTGGTGTGGGAACAATGATTTTTGGCGGGTTGTACGCTTTATTCTCTTTAGCCGGACCCATTCGCACAGCTGTGGCTTCTTCCTTTTCCGCCATTCAAAAGTCCCGTCTTGGATTATCCGTTAAGATTTTACGTACAGATTATGACATCCCCATGACGATCGTTTTATTGGGCGTGGCCATCTTGTCTGTTCCCGTTTTTATTATTTTTCATAATGTGTTAGGGGCGGCAGACCTGCCCATTTCTTCCAGTTTGTACTGGATGACCGTTACTTTCCTCACCCTGTTTTCTCTGGTCATCGGATTCATCTGCGCCTCCATTGGCGGTTATATGGCCGGTATTGTTGGATCATCCGCAAATCCTATATCGGGCATTACGATTGGAGCGATTCTTGCTGTGTCTGCAGCTCTCTTGATTCTTTTAGGGGGTGAAATTACTTTTGGGGGGAAAACAAAAGAATCTCTCAGCCTAGCAGCGAGCGTTATTATGATTGGTGGTGTTGTCGCAACAGCGGCAGCTTTAAGTTGTGATAACCTGCAAGACCTTAAATCTGGTCATATCCTGGGCGCAACACCCTGGAGGCAACAAGTGTGCTTGATGGTTGGCGTCATTGCCGGAGCCTCCGTTATCGCTCCCATTTTGCAGCTATTGTACGAGGCTTATGGAATGGGCGGCAACTTCCCGCGCCTCGGGATGGATCCAGCCCATGCTTTAGCTGCGCCTCAAGCGACATTGATGGCATCTGTCGCTGAAGGCGTCTTCTCTCAAGCCCTGGATTGGCCCCTGGTTTTCCTCGGGATGGGTATCGGGTTGGGAATTGTTTTGATTGACCGGGGTATCTTAGTCCCGCTTAAATCCGAGCGCCGCTTATCTGTTATGGCAGTGGCCCTTGGAATTTATTTGCCTATGGATGTTATTATGCCTTTGGTTATCGGGGGAACGATTCATTTCTGCGCACGCCTTCGCTTAAAATCCTACCAGTCCCGGCATGGGAAGAATTATTCCCAGGTTGAAGCCAATACGGAACGTCAGGGGCTGCTGTTTGCTTCCGGCCTTATTGCCGGCGATGCCCTGGTCGGCATCCTGTTGGCGATCCCGTTCGCCGCCTACCAAAGCACAACCATCTTAGCCCTTGTTGGCCCGGACTTTAAGGAAACAGCGACCACCTTAGGCATCGCGACATTCGCCGGTATTGCCTACTATCTTTATCGGTTAGGATACCAGGAAAGAGCTGGATCCTCAGGAGATATAGAGTAATCCCTAATCATCGTGGTTCCTCGCGGCCATTCGGGGAGCAAAATTTTCTGAAGCCACGTATCAATACACCTGCATTATCATCCCTTAACAAGGTTAAAGGGAGCTTGCGAAAGCCTTATTCACCAATCTGGCGATCACGCTAACGCGCTCTCTTTTCTTATGGTTTTCAAACGCCTAAACCAGCTAAAAACAGTTGACGACCTAACTGAAGGTCTTCCAAGTATGCTTTTGCTATTCTCCTTTCATACACAGCTTTTTATTAAAAGCCTACGGCCTTGCTCACGACAGGCTATATTTATAATAACTTTAATTTTTTTTTAATAAAATTAGATTATTATGCAGCTGTTAATAACTGAGGATAAGAGGAGGTTATATGATGCGTATAAGAATAGAGCCGCTGCGTAAGTTTCAATTTTAAGAAAACTGTAGGAGAGTATGAGAC
>CAYRJJ010000035.1:0-14779 GCA_964424515.1 uncultured Candidatus Finniella sp.
AAAGAGCATACCATAGCGGGAACTCAATTCACAGGTACTTTTCGGATAAGCATTCATAATGCTATTTATAGTCTGTAGACTTATAATGATCAACTTATATTCTTCACCTTATGAAAAAAAAATCTCTGCGCATCTTATTTGCCAAAAATATCCGTAAGGCAAGAATTGAAAGAAAGCTTTCTCAAGAAACTTTAGCTGAACTTTGTGGATTGCATCGAACTTACATAGGTTCTGTAGAGCGCGGAGAGCGCAACATATCTATTGACAACATAGAGCGTATTGCGCTCTCGCTCCATATATCTCCTGCTTTTCTTTTGCAAGAAACAGAAATGGACAAGTAGAGGGTACGCATCTGAAGGATTGATATCCCGTGCTCTATAGATGGCGCATTTTAGAGATCAAAGGACTCTATGGTTTAAAAGCAGGGCTGACCCTTTCCTTTGCGCCACGTGATGTACAACTTTTTCTGTAAAAGTGATTGTTTCCAAGGTTTAATTTTTTCCGATAGGCTGCTTACTTAGTCAACAGGTGGGCCAGTTTCTTTGCATTGATTTTCATAAACTTTTCTTGAGCCTTCTTTTTTAAGAGAAAATCGCAATCCAGGAAAATAGACATTTTTTCAGAAAAATTAGCGCACTGCATTTATAAAGTTTTTTGTATTGCCGGTAAAAGCTATTTTTTAGCTTGATATGTTGGCCGAACTTTAAAATCACAAGGAAAAACATCAGTTTCTATTTGATCTCAGACTACATTGAGAGAGAAAGCTTATATTTTTTTAGCATTGGCTTTATGTAAAAAGAATTGACAGAATTGAAAAACGGATTTACATTTAGCATCTATAATGAGAGGGGCGGCCGCAGACGGGCGGCGCAATTAAAAAACTAAAATTCTCTTTATATGGCAATAGCTTATGATTAAATAGGATAAAGAAGGAGGGAAACAATGCATATCAGGCGAGAAGACACAGACCAATCCATCAACAGAAAAAACATTGAAGATTCATATCACAAGTATATGACATTGGCTATGGAGTCCCAAAAGAAGGGGAATCGCGTTTTATCCGAGAGTTATTATCAACAGGCTGAATATTATCTGCATCTTATGAATAATCCCGAGGAACGCTTGCAAGCTTTCCGACCTGTTTTCAAAAAAACTGCTTCTGGAAAAAAAATAATCTGCAATCCCAACCTTAAAAAAGCTTCTGGTGAAGAGCCGTTTTACGAACAGCCGGATACCCACATGAAGGAATCTGCTTCACTGAAACGGGGAGGAACAGTCGTACCATTCAGGGGTAGCTTTCTACGCCGCAACCGGCATGGGTTTCGGCCACCCCTTCAGACCCCCAAGCATGGGCATGAAGATTTTAAAGAATAGTTTTCTTTTTGCTTACTGCGGCACAGCCTAAACGGAGCCAGAAACCTCCCCTAGCATATGTTATAGGGGAGGTCCCTCCCCAAGACAGGTAAGGTATTCTCGGCTCTCCCTATAGCGATATAATAGACTTCTTTCGAAACCGTCGCCTTTTGGTTCATGGCGTCCTCAAAAATTTGTTCGTGATCCTCATGTACTGTTATCTACACTCCGGTCATTCACAAATTTTTTCCTAGCCCTGAGATCAAAATTCCTGGTTTCGAAACCTGGTTTCGAAAGAAGTCTAATATTGGTTTCATAACCAAGTCGTTGGGATATTTGTTTCTATTTGCCCGATCTTGAGGACGGTGTTGTATTTCTGCTAAGAGTCATGTATATACGGGGATAAGGTATCCTTAATTTTAACAAGCAAAATTTTTTGGGGAGTTTTTCTCATGAGTATGGCAATTACACTTAACGCATCATCACGGACATTGTCTGGCACAGGGGGCGCGAGAGCCGTTCGGGCTTCAGGAATGGTGCCGGGCATTATTTATGGTAATAAAAAAGATCCGGAAATGATTGCCCTTGACCCAAAAGCGTTAATGACGGAATGCTTGCAGCCCGGGTTTTTTAGCCGGTTATATTCTATTGCTGTTGATGGCGAAGAACAGGAAGTTTTGGCTAAGGACGTGCAACTTCATCCTGTAACAGATCAGCCCCTTCATGTTGATTTTATGCGTGTCAGCAAAGATGCCAGGGTTAACGTTTTTGTTCCGGTTATCTTCATTAATGAAGATAAAGCGCCGGGTATCAAGCGCGGGGGCGTTTTGAACGTTGTGCACCATACTATCGAACTGATTTGTCCAGCCCACTCCATCCCGGAAAAATTGACGATTGATTTAACAGGCCGTGATATTAACCAAACGATTCACCTGGATGCTTTAACCTTACCGGAAGGCGTTATTGCAGCTCATCCAGAACGGGATAACACGGTGGCCACCATTGTCGCCCCAACGGTGATGGAAGAAACATCTGCAGGTGCGCCGTCTGGCGGCGGTTCTGCGCCAGCGGCTTCTTAACTTAATAAGCATATTATTGTTGATGTTTGTGCTGGCTGGCCTAGGGAATCCAGGGGAAAAATACGCTCTTAACCGGCATAACATCGGCTTTATGGTTGTTGATTCTCTTGCAGTTACTTATCATTTTCCTCCTTTTAAAGTGAAGTTTTCAGCGGCCATGTCCGAAGGGGTCATTGGTGCACATAAAGTACTGTTATGCAAACCGATGACTTATATGAACTTATCTGGCCAACCAGTGGGAGATTTGATTCGTTTTTACAAAATTCCTTGCGCGAACGTCTATGTGGTTCATGATGATCTGGATCTTGAGCCAGGGCAAATAAAAGTAAAAAGGGGAGGGGGCAGCGGCGGCCATAATGGGTTAAAGAGCCTGGATCAGCATATTGGTAAAGACTATTGGCGGGTGCGCCTGGGTATTGGCCACCCTGGTCGTTCTTCCGCTCACAAGGATGGCGTCGCGGATTATGTGCTCAATAACTTTTCAAAACAGGATGAAGAGTGGTTGACGCGCCTTCTTTCCGTCATTTCAGATGAAGCCGATAGCCTTTTTGGATCGGAGCCGGGGGTATGGCTCACCAGGATTGCGCAAAATCTGCGGCGGCCATGAAAGCAAGCGATTTCCCATAAAAAAAGCGGGGATGTTTTCCCCCGCTTTTTTTAAAACTTACGGTCTTACTTGTTTAGGTTTTTATTCGCCGGTTGGCCTGGTTCCACTGTTAGTTCGGTCGTGGGGCTTAGGTCTCTTTCAGAATCCCCATCTTTTGCTTTGAATGCCTCATTAAACTCCCCACGATATTCAGGGGGAGGACTCTTAGGGATATTATTAGAGCCATCGTGGGGTTCTTTGTGTTTATGATGAGAGTGGGCCTTATCTGGCTCTGCTAAAGTAGCGGAAACAGCCAGGGCAGCGATCATTGCGCTTAAAATAACGGGTAACTTCATAGTCATCGTATAATCTCCTGTTGATAGATAACACTAACTTCACACTTGATAGCATAGCATCAGAAATAAAAAAAAATACAATACATTTTTTCACCTCTTTTTATCAAATGCCTTGCCTGTGCTCTAAATGCCGCAGACATTCCGGATTCATCCCATGAAGCTAAAAAAAGTTAAATTTTTTCTAAAATAGTGCCATACTTTTCATGAATACGTAAGGGTGTGTCATCAATGATCGGCTTATGGTTAAGAAAAACGGGGAGGATCCATTTGAAGGACAAGCTAAAAAGCGTGACGCATGCCTGGAGAGGGAAGAATTTTAATCTCAATCCTCAGCAGCTCATAAGCTATTTTTTTTGAGTGGAAAAGATCTTCTCACATGCTTCTGTGAGCCATAGCCCGCTCCCTTCTTTTTTAATTCGGACACCCTTGGGAACGCCTCATGAGGAAACAGTTGAATTAAAAGCAAAGGTCGAAGCGCCTGTTATAAGGCAACAAGAAGGTAGGGGGGATATCGTTCCTTTATCCAAAAAGCCGTTTGAGCAAAAAAAGCAAGTCCCTAAAAAGCTCAAGCAAAAAACAGAGCAGCCAAAAAAGCTTGCAAGGTCATACAAGAGAAATGGGGAAGGAAATGGATTTATATATCGTTGGATTGGTAAGGAAGTCGGGCTTTCCATGAGTAAAATATCGATTATGAGTTTAGTTCTGGGATTCCTGTTTCTGGGAAGTTTGTTTTTTATTATCGGGTTTTTGGCAGCCGTTGCAACCCTAAAACCAGAAGAAGGAGGACATAGTTCGGCCTGGCAAGCTTTGAATACGCATCATCAGGAAGGACAAGTTCAAGGTGGTCGAGGAAGCAGGGGACTGGGACGCGCTGCTGGCCACAGTGGAGGCAGTATTGTGGGTAATATGGTTCGTAAGCAATTGGGGCCGTTAGGAAAAGTTGTTGGGGCGGCGTCAGCTGTGGTTCCCCAGCCTTTGCAGCCATTTGCGCGTTATGGAATCGCTTCCGCCCGTACTGAGGTACGGAATGTTGGCGGGCAGGGGAACCCCTTTGGCCACCACCGAAGGATGATGGCGCCAGCGCAGCAAGTATATGGGGGCGCCCAACACCAGCCATCCGGCGCGCCACAACAATATGCAATATCGCAAGCCCAACCATACGGGGTTCCTGCATCAACCGGCTACCAGCAACCAACAGCCCTTCCTCAAGGAGGACAAGGGGGTTATGGGCAAGGTTACCCTTCCCAGCAGCCAATAATGCCGCAACCCATGCAGCAACAACCCGTGTACCAACAGCCCTATTATCAGCAGCCCCCACCACAACCCATGGCTTCCCAGCAGATGATGGCCCAGCAGCCTCAAATAGGTCCCCAACAGCAAATGATCCAGCAGGCGCCGCCCTATCCTCAACAGATGGCTCCCCAGCAAGGGTATTACCGGTAGTATTTAAGCTGGAAAGGATGTTTTATCCACGGTGGGTATGCAGGGTCATATACCCCGCTTTTGTTGGCGGTGAATAATAAGGGCCGCAATCATAACGCCCATTGCCACAATACCGATAATGATGGTTGCCAAAGCATTGATAACAGGGCTGACGCCAAGGCGGATGCTGGAGAAAATCAGCATAGGTAGAGTTGTGGCGCCAGGTCCTGAGAGAAAGCTTGCTATAACGACATCATCTAAAGAAAGCGCAAAGGCCAACAACCATCCTGCTAATAGGGAAGGCAAAATCAACGGTAGGACGATCACTAAAAATACTTTTAAGGGGCGCGCCCCTAAATCAAGGGCTGCCTCCTCAATGGACCGGTCAAAATCCTGTAATCGAGCTTGAACCACCAGGTATACATAGGCCATCGCAAGGGTAATGTGGGCGATGGTAATGGTTAAAATCCCGCGGTGGGCCGGCCACCCAATTATTTGCTCAACAGTTACAAACATCATAAGGGCTGCCAGCCCGGTAATAACATCTGGCATGACGAGGGGAGCGGCGATCAAGCCGCTAAACAACGTCCGTCCCCGAAAATGAATAAAACGCGCCATGATGACAGCGGCGAGCGTTCCGAGCACCACAGAAGCCGTTGCAGCCATGGAGGCAATCTTAAAGCTTGCTATGACAGCATTCAACAACCCTTCATTTGTCCATAAGTCCTTATACCATTTGATTGAGAACCGGCTCCATACCGTAACCAGTCGCGATTCGTTAAAAGAAAAGAGGATGATAGTTAAGATAGGGAAATAGAGAAACGCATAGCCAAAAATCAAAATTGTGATGTTTGTTTTGGTTAGAGTGCGCATGATTTCATTCCTCTCTTAGGGGTCTAGAAAAATTAACTTTACATTTCTTCTTCGATTTTTGAGCCATCTGCGACGTGATTTTTGCGCTTCCGGTACGCGCGTAGGCTAAGCTATGCTTTGCGTTCCGGTTCTCAAAATCACTTGCACCTGACTCAAAAATTTCTTGAATAAATGTAAAGTTAATTTTTCTAGACCCCTTATTCTTCTTTAGCACGTAATTGGAAGCGTTGGAAAATCGTGAAAGGAACAACGAAAATCACCAGCATTATTAACGCAAGGGCACAAGCTAAAGGCCAATTCTGATTATTAAAGAACTCAGACCACAGGACGCGGCCAATCATTAAGGTTTCAGGCGCTCCGAGGAGTTCAGGGATGACAAACTCTCCGACAGCAGGCACAAAGACCAGGATGCTGCCAGCAATAATGGCTCGAAAAGACAAGGGAACAGTGATGCGCCAAAAAGCCCGCCAGGGGCGACAGCCCAAGTCATACGCGGCTTCTTGATAGGCGGGGTCAATTTTATCGAGTACGGAATAAAGGGGTAAAATCATAAAAGGCAGATAGCAATAAACAATGCCAATGGTTACGGCAAAGGAATTATATAAGAGAGGCAGCGGTTCCGCGATAATGCCTAACCATTTTAAAAAAGTATTGATAACCCCTTCCGTACTCAATAAACCAATCCAGGCATAAACGCGTACCAAAAAGGAGGTGAAAAAAGGTAAAATAATCAGCAATAGCAAAGTAGGCCGCCACTGAGGAGAAGATTGAACAATGGCATAAGCTATTGGATAGCCGATGAGCAAGCAGGAAAAGGTTGCTACTAAAGCAATTTTGATGGAGCTGATAAAAGCGGATGCGTAAAAAGGATCTGTGAATAAGGCGCTGTAAGTGGCTAAATTAAGGCGTAATTGGAGAACTTGTTCTGCCGGCCATTGGAAGAGAGGGTGAAAAGGGGGAATTGCCAGAACGGGTTGAGAGAGACTTATCTTGACCACTAAAATAAAGGGGATGAGAGAAAATAAACCCAACCATAAGTAGGGAACAGTAATGACCAAGCCCCGTTCTCTCGCAAGGCGGCTCCAAAAACGATTTTTTAAGGTTGAAAGGTTTTTTTTTGTGGTCATGATGTTAAAACAACGCCGTTTTCCGCCCGCCAAAATAAATAAATTTCGTCTTCCCATTTGACATCACGTTCAGACAACCGAAGAAGGTTTGGCAAGGCAGCTTGAATAATTTTGCCGGAGGGGAGTTCAGCATAATAAATAGAAATATCTCCCAAATAAGCAATGTCCCGCACCGTTCCTTTGGCATAGTTGCGGTTACCGGAAGGTTGTGTTGTTGAGATCATGACTTTTTCCGGGCGAACGGCAACGGCGACTTGAGCCCCAACAGGAACAGCGGCGGAATGGGTCACATAAAGCTGGCACCCTGCCGTTTCAGAATCAATGAGGACATGGTCTGGCTCGTCTTCGACCACAACACCTTCAAAAATATTAATGGTTCCGATAAATTCCGCTACAAACCGGGAATTTGGAAATTCATAAACGTCATGAGGCACCCCAATTTGACGAATGCGCCCTTCTTCCATAACGCCGATGCGGCTTGACATAGTCATGGCTTCTTCCTGGTCGTGAGTGACCATAATAAACGTAATACCAACGCGTTCTTGAATATTAACCAGCTCAAACTGTGTTCGTTCCCGTAATCCTTTATCCAAAGCTGCCAAGGGTTCATCTAATAACAAGAGCTTGGGTTGCTTAACTAAACTTCGTACCAATGCGACACGTTGGCGCTGCCCCCCTGAGAGTTGGTGAGGTTTACGCTCTGCAAACGCGCCCATTTGGACAAGATCCAGCCCTTCTTTGACCCGTTCGCGAATTATTTTAACGGGCAAGCGCTCTTGCTTAAGGCCGAAGGCTACATTTTGGGCGACTGTCATATGAGGAAAAAGGGCATAAGATTGAAACATCATATTAACAGGACGCTCGTAGGGTGGTACGTCTGTTACATCCACGCCATCAATATAGAGGCGGCCTGTTGTTGGTTTTTCAAAACCCGCCAATAACCGCAGCAAAGTTGTTTTACCACAACCTGACCCCCCCAGAAGAGAGAATAGTTCTCCCTGGTAAATAGATAAGGAAACCCCTCGCACAGCAACAGTTGACCCAAAGCTTTTTGTGACGTTTTCAAGGGTAATATAGGGTTTTGCCTTTAAATCTTGCCAAGGTTCAAGCTGACGACGGGATTGAGGAGGGGGCGCCATGATCAGGCGCCAGGAAGGAGACAGTAACGAAGCGATAGCCCTTTCTGACCCCTATATTTTAAATAGTGTATCCTGAGTTCTTTATTGCTTATCAATGTCAATGTTTATCTCCTCTTAGTTTTTTATCTATTCTTAAGCGGCCGCGTCATGATTTGACGCTTTACCTTGTCGAATATATACCCAGGCATACTTTTGCCTACTATCTCTTTCTGCCTCTTATGCTCCTTGTTTTGCGAGAAACCAATACCGGGTCCGTATCTCTTCATACCCAGGGTTTTGAATTTTATCAAGCTTTAACCTTTTCAATACTTCTGGTGAGGGATAAAGGGTTTCATTATTACGGATTTCTTTATTCAATAAAGGTCTGGCCCCCTTATTCGTCGTCGGGCATAGCGTTGAGTTTGTGATCGCTGCGCTTATTTCCGGTCTCATCAGAAAGTTGATAAACACGTAGGCGTTTTGAGGGTGTGGCGCATCCTTTGGTATACAAATCCCGTCAATCCACAGCGTCCCCCCCTCGTCAGGAATAACATAACGAATCGTTGTTTTCCGGTTTGCTTCTCTGGCTTGTTGTTGAGCCAGTTGTATATCTCCTGACCAGGCTTGAGTCAAGCAAACTTCCCCGGATACAAGCTCATTGGCAAAGCGTTGTCCTAAAAACCGGGAGATAAAAGGACGTGCTTTCAAAAGTTGCTGTTGAGCCGCTTTCAAGACATTAAGGTCTGAACTTTGTGGATCATAGCCAAGAAAAGACATGATTGCAGGATATACATCTACCGCTTCATCCAGGAGCGCAACGCCACAAGATTTAAATTGTGAAACAACGTGGGGATCAAAAAGCATTCGATAACTCTGAACAGGCGCATCCGGCATACGGTCAAGGATCATTTCTTCCACATAAGCAAAACCAAATGTTCCCCAGAAAAAGGGAATGCTATAATTCAACCCCGGATCAACGGCTTGCATGCGGTCGAGGAACCCGGGATCTAAATGGCGCAGGTTATCCAAATTGGATTTGTCCAATCTTTGAAAAACGCCAGCCCGAATTTGACGTTCCATGTACGGTGATGCGGAAGGGAAAACAATATCATAACCCGATCTTCCTGCGAGGAGTTTGGCTTCTAGTATTTCATTATTGTCATAGAGGTCATACTGGATGTGAATTCCTGTTTCGGATTCAAACTGACGCAAGATAAATTCAGGAATCACACCATACCAGTTATAGATATTAAGATAAGGAGGTTCACCGGTTAAGCTTTTAGGGCTTGGAGAAACTAGGTAAGAAAGGATCACCCAAACAACTAGTAAGATGCCAGCGCCAAAAGCGCTAAATTTTTTGATGAAAGTTTGCTTTTCTGACTGGTTCAATTTCATTGTGCTCCCGACTTCCCATGAAATGCACATTTAGTCACGGTGGGTTTTAGAAATCAATGAAAATCGATAAAATATATATTCTAAAAGAATGGAAAACAAAATGGCGCCCAAAACACCAATAAGGGCGCTCGCAACAGGGTAACTTTGAGAAAATTCCATAATGCATGACAATGAAGTTGGTTTACAAAGGGGAAAGCCATTTGAAGGGATATCCCCTCCTAAGTTTTTTCCGGCATTCATTGTCCAGGAGATCCGTAAACATATGCCGAGAATGACGAAAGCGCCGATCATCCCAATATAAGGGCGAGGTAAAGAATATCCAAAACGAACGCCCATCTGGGATCCTAAAATGCCACCACCCAGAAGGATGAGAACCAGGACCAAGTCTACAGATTGCGTTCCCATGGCATGCATAAATGTTGTAATGATACTCATTCCAATTCCAGCTAGAAGAGTCGTTCCATAAACAACAGGGCTGGTTCGTCCAATGAGGTAGGATATGGCAGGCATCATAAAGACGCCATTTCCGACACCTAAACTTGATGTTAAGGCGCCATTGATAAGGCCAACCAAGAGAGGAAACAAGACGCTCAGTTCAACCCGGGTTCGCGTAAAATAAAGTTTTAGTCCGATAAAGCGCGTCCAGTGCGGCGTGTGAATGACTTGGGTAGCTGAACGGTAATGGGCCAGTGTTTTTAAGCTTTGGCGGAATAAAACAAAAGACATGGCAGCTAAAACAATAATATAACTTATTGTAATAATCGAAACAGCTTGGCCATGCGCATTTAACCAGCGTAGCAAAAACACACCTAAAATTGCGCCTATAATTCCACCGATGAGTAAAATACCGCCGAGCCGAAAATCAACGTCATTGTTCCGGCGATAATTTAAAAATCCCGTTAAGTTTGTCCCAATAGAGTGGTTGACTTGACTGGCAACCGCGACCAGAGGAGGAACGCCCAGGACCATCAATGCAGGCGTAATGATCACTCCCCCGCCCACGCCTAACATTCCTGATAAAAATCCCCCCACCCCTCCTAGCCCTAGAATCAGGAAAAGATTTAATGTAACGCCAGCAATGGGGAAAGTAAGTTCGCAATCCATTATATGAGTATACCGTTTACAAAGGTGAAAGGGAATTTGAAGTTTGGGATTGCTTCCAAAAATTCATAGGGATAACAATTAAGAACGTGGTAAAATTTTATACGCAACGTAAATCATTCCTGGGAACCCCCACTATGGATTAGGTTTTAATTAGTCTATCCATATTACGTATCAAAACAGAACAGAAAAGAAGAAGAGCTAAGGAAAACTGCCGTTTTTTAGACAGCTTCGCCCGCTGGCCGCGCAGTTAATAAGGCTTTTAGCCCTTATAGCGCCAACACTCTACCATGTGGTCATTAACCATACCGACCGCTTGCATAAAGGCATAAATAATTGTATTGCCGACAAACGTCATGCCCCGTTTTTTCAAGTCTTTTGACAAAGCAGCGCTTTCAGCAGTCGTTGCCGGGACATCTTCAAATTTTTTCCAATGATTTATAATGGGTTTTCCGTTTACAAAGTTCCAAAGGTAATCATTAAAAGACCCAAATTCTTGCTGAATCCTCAAATAGGCTTGGGCATTCTGGCGGGCGCCAAAAATTTTCAAGCGGTTCCGGATAATTTCCGGGTTTTTGAGAAGGGCTTCTAATTCACCGTCTGTCATCAGGGCAACTTTATGAGGGTCAAAATCATAAAAAGCCTTGCGGTAACCTTCCCGTTTTTTAAGAACGGTTTCCCAACTTAATCCGGCTTGCGCTCCTTCCAGGATAAGCATCTCAAACAAACGCTGGTCATCATGAAGAGGGATAGCCCATTCATGATCATGATAATCCGCATAAAATTCCTTGCCGGACTGCGTTCCGAAGCAACGTACCTTTCCATCTCCCCCTGATCCTGTCATTTCGCGATCCTCTTTTGTTTTTCGTGGTTAATGAGCCATTTTTTACGCATCAAGCCGCCGCCATAACCACCCAACTCCCCATTTATATTGATAACACGGTGACAAGGTATAATAATAGCAAGCTGGTTTGCGCCATTGGCTTGGGCAACCGCCCGAAAAGCAGACGGCTTTCCCATTGTTATCGCTACGTCGGAATAAGATCTTGTCTCACCACTCGGAATTTTTTGTAATTCTTCCCATACACATCTTTGAAAAGGAGATCCCATAAGAAACAAGGGTGTTTTGAATTCACTTAGCCTGCCTTCAAAATATGCTTTCAGTTCACTTTCAATTGACTGAATTGGTTGCGTTGTTCCGGGAATAATCGCTGATTTCATTTTCCACCGGAGACGTTCAATCTCGCGTTCTAAACCTCTCCGATCTACAAATTCCAATAAATATAGAGCAGCCTCATCCGCAATTGCAATCATGGGGCCAAGCTGCGTATCCAGCCAAGATACTTTTAAAATAGTACTTTGCCCCAGTAAAGTCGGCGCAGCGCCCATAATACGGGAAAATGCATCCCTGAAGCCGCTACTGGATTCATAGCCACTTGAAAGCTGCGCCTCAATGATCGCTTCACCTGATCTTATTTGTTTCATGGCCAGCCCCATCCGTTGAGCGCGCGCATATTCAACAAATGTCATACCAAATCGCTTTTTAAATTGACGGCGTGCGGTTGACGCATCCACGGATAACTGTTGAAAATCTTTATCTTTCCAACGTTTTTCAGGGTTACATGATGCGGGTGAGAGAGGGGACGGCAGCGTTTGCAGGGCCGGAAGGAAGCCAGAAGGGCTTGCGCGGCTGTTTCAAAAAATTCACAATTCTCAAATTTTGGTTTTCTTGCTGGACAGGTTGAGTGGCAAAATACGCCTGTCGTCTTGACTCCAACATAAAAAATGCCTTCATATTCCGTTTTTTTATTAAGCAAGGCTTCATAATATTCTTGTTTATTTTTGGCTGTTATCATACTGCATCTCATGAAATTTTTTGATTTAAACCCTAACTAGAATCTTATTATAAGTGAGCGCTTCAAATGCTGTCGCCGAAATTCGGGCAGGGATATTTTTTATTGCTTCTAAAGGCTTTCCACCTGCTTTTGATCCAAGGGAACCTCGAGTATTTTTGAGAGATCTTGTGTTATTTGATTTAGACTCATTAATATAGACAGGAATATGATTTTGCTCGTAAAGCTTGATCTCTTGATTCCCAAAATACCCCGGCAATTTTCGCCGGAGGCGCTCCCCCTCCTGACAGACTTTTCTGGAGGGTATTAGGTTCATTAGATCTGCTGGGTAAGTAAGAATTTAAGAATTGTTTGATTTCAATTAACTATGCGTACACTACAAAAAATGAGGGGTAGTGAGGAACCTGACTCAAAAATTTGCGGGCTATACATTATGTTCTTTGTTCCAGAACATTTTTAAAAGAGCTTGCTTCAAGTAGTCCGTTCCAAAAAGTCCCTCGTACGTAAAACCAACGCCGGCGAGAAAAGAAATGGCAAGGAAACCCGTATTGACAAAGGTTCCTAAAAGCGTCCCGATGGTCACAACGAGTCCAACCGCAATCTGAATTTGTTGAGTTATATGCAGGGAAGGGAGGAGAGGCGGTTTTTCTTTTATCTTCCTGCGGATAACAGGAAGTCCTGCTGTGATCCAGGCGTGCATACCCCCCTCCAGCTTAATAATATATTCATATCCAGTATCGGCAAGATATTGGCAAGCCTCTCCTGCTTCAGAGCCAGAAGCGCATATGACATAAATCGTAGGGGGCGCCGAATACGAGAGATGGATTTTTTGAAGAATATTTGCCATATCATTATTGAAGGATTTTAAAGGATACAGGTTTGCCCCCATGATATGGCCTTCTTCATACTCATCTTGCGAGCGGACATCGAACAGGGCCACGTTATGACCAAGCTTTA
The DNA here is from genome assembly GCA_964424515.1 of uncultured Candidatus Finniella sp. GTDB lineage: Bacteria > Pseudomonadota > Alphaproteobacteria > Paracaedibacterales > VGCI01 > VGCI01. Next base: position 13,221 of record CAYRJJ010000035.1, read on the forward strand.
TACGTCTATACAAGTCTTGGGGGCTAATTGTTTTAATGGTCATGGCAAACCCTTCTCATAAAAATTAAGACAACTCATCAAAAACTCTTTTTATGTCTTTAAGCTTAGATCGGTAGGTCAGTAAATTAATAAAAACAAGACGTTGGGGTAGTAATTTGAGAGCAGTTGAGGGATTTGTAAAAACTTCTTTAAGTTCACGGATAACGGCTGGGTGATCATGTAAAGGCCAATTAGAGATATATCCCTTTAAAAAGGGTTTGAGCATAACATTATCCCACATTGTTAGGGAAATTTCTTTTGGATATAAATATTGGCTCTTAAATTGAGCGACTGTGAATGCATAAAGCACAAAGAGATCAATAGAAACAGGTCTTTTTTCCTTTAAGGATTTGGCGAAGCTTTCATTATCAATGAGGGTAATAAGGTAGTCTTTTCCGGGATCAGCATAGACATTTTCCAAATGAAGGTCCCCATGAATAATCGAATTTCCCAACACCTTTTTTCCATTTCCTTCATCCATAAAATGACGATGCAGTTCACCAAGCCCTTTCCCAAAGGAATAAAAGGAGTTAAAGAGCTGGTCGGAATTTTTTTGTATGTCGGGAGAGTTACCTTGTCTAATAGAAATTGCAAGCTCTTTGCTTAAGCTCATGAGGGATTTTCCAGGAGCAATGTTGAGAAAAGTTAGATAATGGCTAGAATTTTTGAAATTGTATTTTATATTAAGCGCATCAAAAGAAATAGCGATTTTATCTTTTGATCTTTTTTGAGATAATAGATCATAATTTTCTTTTAATTCTGATTGATGAAGTTGCCGTAAATTTCTAATTTCTTCTGATTTCTTTTTTGTTTCTTTTATAATATACTTGGGCATAAAAATTTCTGCGGCAGGCTGCCCTATGACGCATTCTTCATTAACCTTAATTAGAAACAACTGGGCTGTATTGGCGCCTCCTGAACCGATGTCCTTTCCTTCTAAACACTGGGGCTTTGAAAAATCCTTGAATAAGGGTTCCTTCAGATCGCGTAGATCCTTTTTAATCATTCCCAAAAATTCAATAATACCCTCAGGCTTTAATTTGCCGTTCTCATCTATAACTTTAGGATCAACTGTAATGTTAGGCGTATCCACGGTGTTCCAAAAGACAGTCGTCACAATCTCATCGGCTGTCTTTTGATCTGGCGCTAATTGGGCAAGCAGATTAACGGTGCAATGTGCGCTGTGCATACAACGACTGACGATTTTATCTGAAGAGTCCGAAGAAACAGTTTTTCCTTTTAGGAGACAGCAAGCACAGGCATTAAGCTGGCTTGATCCCCATTTTTTCGCATCACAAGAGGTTGAGCTTTTAATGATTTGTGTGATGTCGCCTATCGTGGCTACGTTGTGAGCGTTAGCAGGGCTGAACACGCCTAGGCACATGAGAAAAATAAAAAAACGTTTTATCATCAGGAGCCTTATCACCCATCAGTTTGTATAAATCCATAGAGTCTGTGGCCTTTCATCAAGGAAACAGCATCTTCGCAGAAAGCGTAAGCCACGCTTAAAAAGTGAGAGA
>CAYRJJ010000036.1:0-9012 GCA_964424515.1 uncultured Candidatus Finniella sp.
CAAGGCGTAAGCTAAAGTCAGTATATCCTCAAATTAAAAAATGACGAAACACTAGGGTAACTTCCGGCTTTGGGATTGACATGAGCAGGTTAACTTGAGCGGAGAAACGGTCTGGAGAGCTGCTACAGTAAAAGTCAACTTTTAATTTATTACTTGAAATATTAATTATTTTATACTTATAAAGTTCCTGGGAAACTTTGGCGGCAATATGTTCCGCCGGGTCAATTAGATCAACGCTTACAGGCAAAACCTGTCGAATGGTATCGGCAATCCATGGGTAATGCGTGCATCCGTATATTAAAGTATTCAAGTCCTTTTTCTTAAATATATCTAAGTATTTATATGCAGTTGTAAGTAATTCTGGTTCAAAAATGCGGCCAGATTCAATGATAGGGACAAATTTCGGGCAGCTGATGGAATAAAGGCGCCCCTGAAAACCTGACTTTACCAGAATGTTTTCATGCATACGGCTCTGGACGGATGCCGGGGTAGCAATAATTCCAATCCGGCGGCCTTGATAGTGTTGCAGAACAGTTTCGACCATGGGGTAGATGGCGCCAATGACAGGAATTGTAAATTCCGGCGACACGATATCAAGAGCGGTAGCGGAGCTTGTATGACAAGCAGCGATGACAAGCTTCGCGCCAATGTCATTTTGCATCCATGTCAGTGTTTGGCGCGTATACTCCACGATTTGTTCAGGCGTTTTTTCCCCATAGGGGAGATTGGCCGTATCAGCAAAATAAACGAAATGCTCATGAGGAAGGGTTCGCTGCAACTCTTTTAATACGGTTAAGCCCCCTATACCACTATCAAAAATGCCAATTGGCTTCTGAGTCAATATCATTTAAAGGCCATTCGTCGTATGATTGATATATCGGGTCCAATGAAACTTGACACGGTTCTGCACGCCTGTTAGAAGGTCATAAGAAACATTAGCGGTAAACTGGGCAATTTCTTCAATGGGTAAGTCGTTACCCCATAAAATCACCGGGTCACCCACTTTAGCGTCCGGGCACGCGCTTAAATCGACAGCGATCATATCCATTGAAACCCGGCCGATAAGCTTGCACCTTGCATTGTTCACCAATACAGGCGCGCCATCCCGCGTTGTCCGGGGATAGCCGTCCCCATACCCGAAAGCAATAATCCCGACGGGAAGGTCTTGCGGGCAAACAAAACGGGCGCCATAGCCAACAGGCGACCCTTTTGCCATCATTTTCATCGAGATTAAGCTTGTTTGCAAGGTCATAACGGGTTTCAGGTTTAGTTCAGCAGCTGATTGGCTCAAAAGCGGAGAAGCGCCGTAAAGGGCTATGCCCGGGCGTATAAAGTGATAGTGACAAGCCGGATATTGAAAAATGCCCGCTGAATTGCAAAGGCTATATTCACTCGGAGCTTTGCTGGCAATTGACTGTATGAATTGGTTAAATGCGTCAATTTGTTGTTGGTTCAGCGGGTTGTCAGGTTCATCCGCGCAAGCGAAATGGGACATAATACGGATAGGTTGAGCGATTTGACGGCTCTTTGAGAGCTGGTCAAAATACGCCGGGGCTTCATCCATATCAAATCCCAAACGTCCCATGCCAGAATCAACTTTTAACCATGCTTGAATCGGCAAGGGGCAAGATAAATTAGCCAACCATTGAAGTTGAACCTTTTCATGAAAAACGACATGAAACCCTTCCGTTGAAGCGACAAGCAGCTCATTCGGCTCAAAGGCGCCTTCCGCCAGAATAATAGGGATTTGAATGCCAATTTTACGCAAAATCAAAGCCTCATCAATGGAAGCGACCCCGAGCATATCGACATGTTTTTCAAGGCGTGACGAAACGGAGCGCAACCCATGGCCATAAGCGTTCGCCTTAACCATGGCGATCACTTTGGAGTGCGGCGCTTGTTTCTTAATAACCTTGAGGTTATGGAGTAAATTCTCAGTTGATAAAATAGCGATAGCGGTACGGCTCATGAAATAATGGCTTTTAATGAGGAATACTTACTTTTATAGGTACCTTAGAAGCTATCTCCTGTTCAAGAAGATTTGAAGGTCACGCTGTTAATTTTTATTTTCCGCAAGCCTGATGGAGTCAACCGGTCGTTAAACCTTGCGAACCCAGGCGCGGATTTTTAAAAAATCCCGCTATAAAGCATTCAGGTTCATTTTTTTATACGGAATTGTTTCTACAGTTGCTATAGTGCTCCTTAGCAAAATATATCAAATAGACTTGAAGCTCTCTGGATTATTTTGTCGCTGCACTCCTGGCGCTGACATGATTAAGGTAACTTCAAGGGTGACGGGTATACAATTTTTCGGAAAGGTTAAGAGGCAATCGCATGGTTGAAAAGTTTGATGAGTTTTTGGAAGAGGTAGAAAAAGACATCCGCCAGGAGAAGCTCCTGAATCTGTGGAAGCAATATGGCAAGCTTGTGAGCGGGGCGATTATCGGGATTATTGTTTTCATAGTGGGCTACAACCTCTGGAGCCGTTATGAGCAAAACAAGCGGGTTCAAATGGCGGAAAAGCTCATTGCCGCTCAAGAATATATTGCGCAAGGAGAGAGTGGCAAAGCGCAGGAAATCTTAAATCGCTTGTCTGCTGACTCGCATAAAACTTACCAGCCGTTGACGCTCTTTCAAAAGGCGGGACTGCTTTTACAAGAAGGCCCGAAGTCCAACCCGGCAGAGGCTATTGAGATCTATAACCAGCTCTCTGCGAACTCAAAAATTGATGCCTTATGGCGTGACCTGGCCAACCTGCTCGCGGTAATGGCCAGCATAGACCAGCCGGATATGAAAGTTGAAGAGTTGCTTGGTCGGCTCAACGCATTAACCAGTGATCAAAATCCCTGGCGGTATTTCGCGAAAGAAATGAAAGGCATCCTTCTTTACCGCAAAGGAGAGAAAGACCAAGTTGCAGAACTCTTTGCGCGGTTGGTTCAGGACAATCAAACGCCATCTGGTATTTCCATGCGGTCCCGGTTGATGGTACAAATCGTATCGACAGGGATGAGCGGTTAACGCCTTTTTAAATTAAATACATGAGAGAAAACGATGATTCCAACAACAAAAACCATTTATGTAGCATCCTTTGCTATGGGCGCTCTAGTTTTATTGAGCGCATGTGATACCTTTAAAGAAAAAACTCTTCTAACCGGCAAGCGGGAAACCATATTATCCATTGATACGGCTATATCGCCAGACCTGGAAATTGCCCATTCCCCGGTGGTCATGCCGGCAACGACAAGGAACAAGGATTGGCCGCAAGCGGGGGGAAATCCTTCCCATGCGATGCCGAACCTGTTTTTAGAAAACTCCTTGAACCCAGCATGGACAACCCGCATCGGATCTGGCGCAAGTGAGGACCACCGGATGACGTCTAGCCCCGTTACAGGGGACGGCCGGATCTATGCTTGTGATGCGATGGGGATGATCAGCGCTGTGAATATTAAAGACGGGTCTATATTATGGGCGGTGAACCCCTTACCAGAAGAACATACTTCTGAAGCGATGGGCGGCGGGGTCGCTTATGATAATGGAACGGTTTTTTGCACAACTTCCTTTGGCGAATTATTGGCGCTTCAGCCTCAAGATGGAAAGATTTTATGGCGCAAATCTTTAGGGGCGCCATCCCGTGTCGCGCCAACAATTAAGGATGGAAAAGTTTATGCGTTGACCATTAATAATGAAACGCATGCCTTTGCTACAACAAGTGGTCATTCCTTGTGGAACCATGCGGGTATTTCAGAAGCGGCGGGAATTTTAGGAGGCGCAAGTCCGGCCGTTGGAGAAGGGGTCGTTGTTTCAGCTTATTCTTCGGGAGAAATTTTCGCTTTCCAGGAAAGTTCCGGACAACCCATCTGGGGCGATCTTTTGAATCCTGCCTTGCGGATTGATTCCGTAGCCAGTATTGCCCATATCCGGGCGCGTCCTGTTATTATGGGCGGAATTGTTTATATCATTAGCCACGGGGGCCAAATGGTTGCCTATGACCTTAAGACGGGTGGCCGTTTGTGGCAACGGGAAATTGGCGCTATCCGCAGCCCTGCTGTTATCGGGGATTCTATTTTTGTTATCACCAACGATGCGGATTTAATCTGCGTGAAGAAAGCGACAGGCCAAATTCACTGGGCAACTTCCTTACCCAAGCTGGATCGTGAGAAAAACCCTGTGCTGTGGGCCGGGCCTATTGTTGCGGGTGACTCTTTGATATTAGCGGGGTCTGATGGTCAGTTGCGCTTTGCCTCTGCGAAAGATGGGAAACCCTTACAAACGATCGAGATGGGAACGGGAACAAGCCAATCTCCCATTGTCGCAGATGGGGCGCTCTATGTTTTGACGGACGAGGCGAATATAGTGAAATATTCCAGAGAAGAGCAGAAATCATAACGAGAAAATGCCCCAAAAAGAGACCCCTTACACGATTGCGATTATTGGACGTCCCAATGTTGGAAAGTCAACTTTGTTTAACCGGTTGGTCGGGAAACGTATTGCGCTTGTCCATGACCAACCGGGGATGACGCGCGACCGGCGGGAAGGGCAGGGACACCTCTATGATTTAACCTTCACCGTTATGGATACGGCCGGGCTTGCGGATCCGGACGCCTCTCAATTGACCCGGTCCATGAGGGAACAAACCCTTGCCGCCATTGCGGAAGCCCATTTCATCCTGTTTGTCGTGGATGGCCGGGAAGGGTGCACGCCTTATGACCAGGATTTAGCAAATCTCCTGCGTCGTCAGAAAAATCCCATCCTCGTTTTAGTCAATAAATGTGAAGGCCGTCACGGTCATTCGGGTATTTCCGATGCGCTTTCCCTTGGATTGGGAGAGGTCATCGCGGTTTCAGCTGAACATGGCGAGGGATTATCAGAACTTTATGACGCGCTGGTTCCTTACGTACCTGCGGATGAAGATTTGTCAGAAGAGGGGAAAGAAGACCTCCAAAAGCCTCTTCAACTCGCCATTGTTGGACGGCCAAATGTTGGAAAATCAACATTAATCAATCAATTAATTGGACAAGACCGTCTGCTTACGGGTGATATGCCTGGCGTTACGCGGGACGCTATTGCGCTTGACTGGGAGCATCAGGGGCGCCGCATCCGGTTAACAGATACGGCTGGCATGCGTAAGAGCGGGCGCGTAACAGCCTCTGCTGAACATCTTGCCGTGATGGATACCCACCGGACCATTCAATATGCGGAAGTCGTGATTGTTCTCATTGATGCAACAACCCCTCTTGAACGGCAAGATTTAAGTATTGTCAGTGATGTCGCTAAAGAGGGACGCGCGCTCGTGCTGGCTTTGAATAAGTGGGACCTGGTCAAAGATAAAGACAAACAGATGAAAGAGGTGCAGCGTATTCTGGATAGTCAATTAACCCAGGTACGGGGAATTCCTTGCATTCCCATTTCCGCCATTCATGGCAAAAATTTAAACCGGTTGATGGAAGCGGTTTTCCAAGTTTATGAGGCTTGGAATAAGCGCCTTCCAACGGCAAAGCTGAACCAATGGTTACACCATATGGTCGAACGCCATCCGACCCCTGCTGTATCCGGCCGCCGGATTCGCCTGAAATATATGACCCAAATTAAAACACGTCCCCCAACCTTTGCTTTATTTGCCAGTCAAGCCGGGGAACTACCGACTTCCTACATTCGTTACCTCATCAACCAAATGCGCCAGGACTTTGACCTTCCTGGCGTACCGTTACGCATCTCTATGCGTCAGGGCAAAAATCCTTATGCGGATAAAAAATAGACTTCTTTCGAAACCGTCGCCTTTTGGCCCATGGCGTCGTCAAAAATTTGTTCGTGATCCTCATGTACTCTTATGTACACTCCGGTCACTCATAAATTTTTTCCTAGCCCTGCACCAAAATTCTTGGTTTCGAAAAAAGTCTAATAAAGCCAGTTTGCGGTCATTCAAGAGGTTTTGAGAGCAGTTGCGTATCAAGGCGCTGGATAACTTCTGCGGTAAGGTCTAAGCCTTCATTGCAGAAGAGGACAATGGCCTGGTCCATTTGATTTCCATCACCAATGGATTTATTCAGGATAATTTTTAAACGGTGAGCTTTACCGAGGTCATCCATAATTTTTTTGAGGGTTTGTTTGATGTTGATTAAGCCTTTTGTATAGCGCTGGTCGAGTTCTTCCCGGCGTGATCGAACCATTTTCTCAAGGGCGGCATATTTTTTATCAAACTCTGTTTTTTGCTTTACTATCTCCTGAGTTGGCTCTTTGGTTTCCTCTTCATATTTTTTGAACTGTTCATATTCCGTGCGAAGTTTGGTTTCCCGTTCCAGGATCTCCTTGTGAATCGTGGCGTTAAGGCTATTCAAAGCCTGTGTAAAATTTTGAAAAACTTTGGAATGACTCTTGATGCTGTTAATATCAACAACCCCGATAGACAAGGCGGCAGGAGGCTGTTTAGGTGATGGGACATAGAAAGGAGATGACGGGGAAAGAATATAAATTCCTGCTCCCGTCATCACTCCAGCGATGCTAAGAAACAGGGGCCAGAAGAGAATATTTTTCCATCGTGCCATCAAAGTTCCTCAAGGTATGCTGACCTGTTTTACCAGCGCGAACTGAAGCCAAATAAGAACCGCTGCGTCTCGTCATATTTCTGCTTTTTTACAGGGACAGCATAATCAATTTTCAAAGGCCCAAAGGGTGAGGTCCAGGATAAACCGATACCAACAGAGGCGCGGATTGAGCGGTTATCAAGGACTTGAGATCCTGTTGAGCCGGGTTTCCAGCTCGTACCAAAGTCGGTAAAGACAGCCCCTTTGACCCCAAATTCATTAGGCAGGCCAATAGGAAAGAGAGTTTCAAGCGTTCCCGTCCAAAACCGCGTAGCGCCGAGGGGGTCAAGCGTTTTGGCATCACGCGGGCCGATACCACCCCAGGCGAATCCGCGAAATGTATCGGCTCCGAGCTGGATGCTGTCTGTGATACGGATGGTCTTTCCACCGACGCGCTCAATACCGCCAACAGCGCCCCGGACATTCAAGACGACATCTTCAATTGGTGAGTAAAACCATGAAGCGCCGACCGAGTCTTTTAAATAACTTACCTGCCCGCCCAAACCCGCATACTGGTTGCTCAAGCTGACGACATATCCTGAAGTGGGATCGATACGGCTATCACGGCGGTCATAGGCCAGCGTTTGGCCAATGGCCGAGGTCACGACCTTTCCCGCTTGCTGCTTGATAAAATCAGATGCGTCAGCGGAAATGTTCGTGATACGATCATCTTTCAAAGTATAGGTAATCGTTTGACCCAAATGTTCTGTTATGGCATAGGCGATATGAGGCGTTATGCCATTCGTTGCTGAGGTATAGTAAGATAAACGGGTAGACCGGAGACGAAACAAGTCTATGCCGGCTTCCAGGTTATACCCGAGGAAATAGGGGTCTGTGATGCCGACATCGAATTCTTGCATGCGGCGGGCAATGGTGGTATTGGCGTGGATGATGCGCCCTGTTCCCATAAAATTACGCTCGGTAAACTTGATGTTCCCCAAAATGCCATCGAGGGTTGAAAAACCGGCGGCGACCCCCATTTCTCCGGTGGGTTGTTCTTCAACTTTCACGATAAGACGCGCTTTGTCAGGAGCTGTGCCTTGTTCAGTTAGTATTTCTGATTTCTTGAAGTAGCCAAGGTCTTTCAGGTTCTTTTCGGCTTTCTTCACTTTTGTTGAGTTATAAGCGTCCCCTTCCAGCATACTTAATTCACGCCGAATCACTTCATCCCGTGTCCGGTCGTTACCGGTGACATCAATGCGTTCAATATAAACGCGGGGGCCCTCCTTGACTTCAAAAGTGAGGTCCACAGTTTTTTTCTCTCTATTTTTTTCAATCCGGGGTTGTATGTCTGCAAAGGCATACCCGTAAGTCCCGATATGCGTATTTAAGGTCAAGACATTACGCTCGATTTGTTTGCGGGAGAACGAGTCCCCGTTCTTAATGTCGATAAGAGATTTAAGATCTGCCGCATTGACCTGTTTCAAATGCGAAACGATGTCAACTTTTCCATAAGTATATTTCTCTCCCTCCTCAATAGTAAAAGTGAGGTAAAAATCCTTATGGTCGGGACTTAACTCGGCGACAGCTGATATCAGGCGAAAATCAGGATACCCCATGTCAAAATAATATTGCTGTAATTGTTGCTGGTCTGCCGTAAAGCGATCAGGATCAAAAGTGTCATCGCTTGCCCATAAGCGGAACCAGCGTTTACGTTTCGTAAATAATTGATCTTCCAGGCGGGAGGAGCTGAAGTGCTTGTTTCCAATGAAGTTTATCTTGCGGACATAGGTTACTTCCCCTTCATTGATTTCAAAAACGAGGTCAACACGGTTTTCTTCAAGGCGGATGACTTTGGGTTCAACCGTGGCATCAAAGCGGCCCATGCGGCGGTAAATTTCTAAAATACGTTGTTGGGCGGCCTGGATCTTTGTACGGGATAGCACTTCCCGGGGGCGCAACTGAATTTCTTCGGTTAATTTTTCATCTTTTAACTTTGAATTGCCTTCAAAGGAAATACGGTTAATTAAGCTGTTTTCAATAACTTCAATAACAAGAGCATTACCCTGGCGGCGCATGTGAACATCCGCAAAATAACCCGTTGCAAACAGATCTTTTAAAGCCTGGTTGAGTCGGAGGTTATCAAAAGAATCCCCAACTTTAAGGGGGAGATTTGAGATAACGGTTTCAGTTTCAATACGTTTATTGCCTGTAACCTGAATGGATTGGATTGTTTCTGCAAAAGCGCCTCCTGCCAGTATGATTGATAAAAGCAAGCCAGAGCCAAAAGACTTTATATTTTTTATAACTGAAAACATTATTTATACCCTTTATTTCAAAATAAGACGGACAACATCATTCCAGGTAGACATGAGCATGATGCTTAAAACAAGCGCCAAGCCAGCCATAAAGGCATATTCCTGGATCTTTTCTGGTACCGGTTTGCCGCGGACCCCCTCGATAGCATAGAACAATAAATGCCCTCCATCCA
>CAYRJJ010000036.1:9022-12311 GCA_964424515.1 uncultured Candidatus Finniella sp.
AGCAAGGTAAAACCCACCCGAAAGGCGAATTCCTGCGCTTTTTCAGGTACGGGCGAGCCTTTTGCCGCCTCTATGGCGTAAAAGACCAGATGCCCTCCATCCAGAACAGGAATGGGGAGCAAATTAATCAACCCGAGGTTAATGGACAAGAAGGCCATGAAGAAGAAAAGAGCAGCGACCCCGCCTTTGGCGCTCTTTCCAGCCATATCCCCGATAGATAAAATGCCCCCCAATTCTTCAGAGGAACGCTTACCCGTGATCATTTGACCGATACCGGTGAGCGCATCCGCGCACGTCATCCATGTTTTTTCTACGGCACGGGTAACAGCTTGAAGAGGGTTAACTTTAAGATATTCAGGAAGAGGGGGGGCGATCCCCATCACGCCAACAGGCTTTTCCTGGCCCATAGCATCCGTTTCAACCATTTTCACATGGATTGTTTGTTCAACGCTGTCCCTTACAAAGCGCACCTCAACTTCTTTACCTTTATTGTTGATAATTAAATCACGCAAGTTATGAAAGTCTTTTGCCGCAACGCTATTCAGACTGATGATTTTATCTCCTTCTTTGAGTCCTGCTTTTTCCGCAATTTTTCCAGGAATAACGCCGCCCACAGCGGCGGGCATAAAGGGTTCCCCTTTTATCATAAACAACCCTGCCAGAATAATAATGGCAAATAGAAAATTGGCAAAAGGGCCTGCAGCGCTAACAGCCATGCGTTGACCAACCCGTTTGCTGTGAAGGCTTTCGGATTTTTCCTCTGCGCTCATTTTCTTTAAGGAGTCCGTGTCTGGCCGACTGCTGGCATCCGCATCACCATACATACGGACATACCCTCCCAAAGGAATCATGCTCAATTTCCACCGTGTTCCGGCCTTATCATGCCACCCAAACAATTCGGGACCAAAGCCAATGGAAAAGACTTCAATCTTTACTTTATTATAGCGGGCAACAAGGTAGTGGCCGAGTTCATGGACAAACACGAGGATTGTCAAAACAATGAGGAAGGGAATCACATATTCGGAAAAATGAACGAGTGAGGCCATGAATAAATTCCATTTCATTTAAGTTTAGCTATCTGCCACCTTAACTGATAATTAACCATATGGAAATGCGCAAAAGCGCGGGGGGTCATTTTTTTTGTGAATAACTTTTGTGGCTGTTTGCCGAGCTTGTTGGTCTACCCATAAAACTTCGTCAATCGTGGTGGGAACAGATTCGCTCATTTCGTTCAGGACATCGGTACATACCTTGACAATATCAAGATAAGAGACCCTGCTTTCCACAAATGCTTGAACAGCGACCTCATTGGCTGCGTTTAATATCGTTGGGCGGCCCCTACCGCTTTTTAGAACTTGCCTGGCAAGGGAAATTGCTGGAAATTGGCGCGTATCGGGCGTCTCAAAATTTAACTGTCCAAGGGCGCTGAGGTCGAGGCGTGGCAGGTCTGTTTCCATACGGGCTGGCCAGGCCAGGGTATGGGAAATAGGGACGCGCATGTCATGAATGCCGAGTTGGGCCAAAAGAGAGCCGTCACGATAGGCAACGAGGGAATGCACAATAGATTGGGGATGAATGAGGATATCAATCTGATCTTCTGGAAAATTAAAAATATAAGAAGCCTCAATCATTTCCAGGCCTTTATTCATCAAATTTGAACAGTCGATGGTTATCTTTGGCCCCATCGCCCAGGTGGGGTGTTTTAAGGCTTGCTCTACGGTGATGGACGCCATTTGTTCGGGAGAAAATGTGCGGAAAGGACCGCCAGATGCGGTGAGAATTAATTTCTCGACATGGGCGCGATGGGGTTCATGGAGGACTTGAAAAATGGCATTATGCTCCGAATCAACGGGCAAAAGGGTGGCTTTGTGCCGCGTCAAAGCCTCTAGCATGACAGGCCCTGCAGAAATCATGGATTCTTTATTAGCCAAGGCAATGATGGCGCCCCGTTCAATGGCCGCATAGGTAGGGCGTAACCCCGCCGTTCCCACAATGGCGGACATGACCCATTGGGCGGGAGCTTGCGCTGCTTCAATAACAGCCGCTTTTCCGGTGGCAACCGTAATTCCCGTTCCAGCTAAAGCGTCCTTTAATTTTTCATAACGAGATTCATCTTCGATAACCGCCATTTTGGCCCGAAGGGCTTTGGCCTGGGCGGCCAGGGTGACCACATCCTTTTGAGCGACAAGGGCTTCTACGGTAAAACGGTCTGAATTCTTGAGTAAAAGGTCAACTGTGCTTCGGCCAATAGAACCCGTACTACCTAAAATAGTAACCGAACGTACCATCAGTCTGCCTAAAAAAGTTTGAAAAATTTGAGGAGGGTCAGAAACAGGGCAACCAGCAACAAGCTATCCATTCGGTCTAAAAGACCTCCGTGTCCCGGAATAATGCGGCTAGAGTCTTTGATGTTAAAGAGCCGCTTGGCGGCGGATTCAAGAATATCCCCACTATGGCCTACTAAGGTGGTCAAGAGCGTTAAAGTGAGCAAAAAGGTTTGATTTTTTATACCTATTTGACAATAAGGGGCGATCGTGACGCCGAGCGCTGAACCGAGCATTGATCCTGCGATAAACCCTGCCCATGTTTTGCCGGGGCTGATGCGGGGAACGAGCCTGGGGCCTCCTATGAGGCTGCCAATGATGTAAGCTCCTGTGTCGGTTGCCCAAACAACCATGAGCGCCCATAAGAGCGTCAACGGGTGGAATTTTGAGAGGTTTAGGATCGCTGTCATTCCAAGGCCAATATAGAAGGGGCCTGAAAGCAGAATGAGGGAAGGGATAAGTTTCGCCCCAATTTGGTAATGATAGAAGCAGATAAAAGAGAACCCGGCTAACATGAGGCAAAAAGCTGGTAAAAAAGTACCGGTGCCAAAAATAGCCCATCCAATTAAAAAGACGATCATTCCATTTAAGGGGTGAGTTAAGGGGAGACCGGACATTTTTGACCATTCCCACAAAAGGATGCAAAGGAAGAAGACGGCCAGAATATCAATGTAAGGGGAACCCAGGATAACAGCCCCAACAACAAGAGGGCCGCCAATAGCAGCAGATACTATTCGTTTCCCGAAATGGCTTTTCACCAAATTATTTGCTGGAGGCGATAACGGCACCATAACGACGCTCTCTTTGCTGGTAGGTTTTAAGGGCTTGATCAAAATCATCCGCTGAAAAATCCGGCCACAGGGCTGGAGAAAAAACAAATTCCGTATAGGCCATTTGCCACAAAAGAAAATTGCTGATTCGTTTTTCACCTCCGGTACGGATGAGCAAATCCGGATCGGGAATAC
>CAYRJJ010000036.1:12321-14657 GCA_964424515.1 uncultured Candidatus Finniella sp.
ACTGAATGTTTCAGGCGTAATGTCTTCAACCTTCACACTACCCGCTTTGATTTGTTCGGCGACTTTTTTTGTTGCGCTCAGGATTTCGTCACGGCCACCATAACTGAGCGCCACAATGAGAGTTATGGTTTTATTGTCCACTGTTTTTTCTTCACTTTTTTCAATAAGGGAAACAATGTCCGATGGCAGTTTTGCCCGGTCGCCAATGACTTTTAAGCAAACCCCATTATCTGCCAAATCTTGAAACTGATTTTTAAGGTTATAGCGCAGCAAGCTCATCAATTCATCTACCCATCCTTGCGGGCGCAGCCAATTTTCTGCAGAGAAAGCATACAGGGTTAAATAGGAAATACCGCGTGTCGCAGCATGATAGACAATTTTTCGAGTGGCTTCTGCCCCCATGCGGTGCCCTGAAATGGTGGAAACGCGATTTTGATCAGCCCAACGGCCATTTCCATCCATAATAATGGCAACATGCTGAGGAAGGCGCGAAAGAGGCGGCGCTTCAGGCGCCTTCGCGGGTAAAATTCTGGACATAACGGCGGTTATCCTCGAGGAACTTTATAAAACTACCCCTTATAAAGCATGTTTTTGAAGCAGGCGTCAATGAAGATGCGCCCTGGAGCCTGTGGCTCTGGATAGATGTAATTATGGAGGCAGCCCACCCCATGCTTAAAAGCCGGCGCCGGCATCTTACTTCCTAAACCCGCATTAGCTTTATGAGCGCCTTCACCACAGCGGCGCCACGGCCTACACCATACAGTAACTTAACCTCTTGCCGGCTTTCGATTTCGCTTGCAAGCTTTTCAAAAGCTTGCAAGCTTACGCTCAGGACGAGTGGAGCAGGGAGCTATCCCAGAGATGAAAACAGAAAAAACTTTCATTATGACTTTTTAAAGTTCTCTACCCATTGCGCTAAATGTTCTTCCCCATACTGTAATCCAAAATTTTTATAAGCGGCTTCATCATGGGTAATTAACCCGTCTTCTTTAGTGAGTGTCGCAGCCTTGACACTTCCCCTGGAAAAATCTGATGTCCAGTAAAAAATAATTTCGTCAGCCTTCTTAAAATAAATGGGGAACCGCTCGGGAAATGCTTTGCCTTTGCTGATGGTATCTTCATCAGAGTTCTGAATAAAAGCCAGCTCTTTTGCCCGGTGGCGCAAGGAAGCGATGCGATTTTCATCCGTTGAACCACAGAGCAAAAGAACGATTTTGTAATTCTGCGTCTTCAACGTGTCATAAAGCCCTTCAACTTGAGGAGCCGTAGAAGTCGTCCCATGGGCAATATTATACCTTTTGGAGAAAGCTTCATTAAGGATTGTGCATGCTATGTAATTTGAAGCTGGACGCCACTTCTCATAGGCAGACCTCAACAGCGCCGCATAAGATGGCGCCTGGCTAATATCGTAGTAGGTCAGGGATTGGTGGTAAGTATTGATCATGAGTTTCAAGGCGCCAGGATCAGGATCAGCATATACAAATCCTGGATGAGTTTTCAAATAAGTTTCCAGGATTGTGCTCTTGCTTGCGCCAGGCCCTCCAGCAGTTGCAACATAAACAGGCCGGTCAGAATCAGAAACAGCCTTTTGTCCGCGAAAATACAGTTCTAAAATATTTTTAAGGTCCGCATGAATCAAATCAATTTCATTAGGCGAGTATGACTTTAAGTGACTGTTCACAAAATCTGCTGGAATAAGAGGCAAGGAGGGAGTTTCTATAGCAGAAACCTGTTCAATGCCCCACAAACATGCCAGGCAAGCAAAAAATCCTACTTTTGAGAGCGTCTTTTTTATCATTTTTATTTTTTCCTTATCCTTACTGTTTAAGTTTTTTATAACCCGATAGGCGCGTCTCTAATGCCGGCGCCCGTAAAGCTATTTCTTTCCCACAGACTTCTTAAAAACAGGAGAAGCGCGGAAACTGATCACTTGACGGGGAGAGATTTTTGCATCTTTCCCTGTTCGTGGATTACGGCCAACGCGTTCTTTTTTCTGAAGAATGGAAAAAGTGCCGAAAGAGGAAATTTTAACATGATCACCATTTGCCAACGCTTTTTCAATTTCTTCCAGTGTTTTTTTGAGGATTTCAGTAGCCTGCTGGCGCGTCAAGTTATTGTTCTGGGTAATTTTATTAATTAAATCAGCCCGAGTTATCGTCTCAGCTGTCATTATTGGTTCTCCATTTTTTTTTAGTTATTCATTAGGGCGTGTGATCAATTATCGGCTTTTGGACTGCAAATGGTGGTTTTCTGCGCTTCCGTTTCTCAAATACGCCTTAATGTATTCTTGCGATACGGTTCTCAAAACCCACCATTTTCGCCACAAAATCCTTCAA
>CAYRJJ010000037.1:0-14201 GCA_964424515.1 uncultured Candidatus Finniella sp.
GTCTCATACTCTCCTACAGTTTTCTTAAAATTGCAACTTACGCAGCGGCTCTATTGAGGCTACCATTACACCGGGTACGCTGGTATATACAGATGAGTACACTATTTATTGCAGGTTGCCTGAGTGGGGATATGGGCATAAAACAGTGAACCATGAGGCTGGTGAGTACGCTCGAGATGAAGATGGTGATGGGTTT
Organism: uncultured Candidatus Finniella sp.; assembly: GCA_964424515.1. Taxonomy (GTDB): domain Bacteria; phylum Pseudomonadota; class Alphaproteobacteria; order Paracaedibacterales; family VGCI01; genus VGCI01. Next base: position 197 of record CAYRJJ010000037.1, read on the forward strand.
CATGAGGTTCATGTAAACACCATAGAGGGATTTTGGTCTCTTCTTCGCTCATGACTTAGGCCACACAGAGGTATTTCTCAGGAGAAATTACCAATCTATCTGGGCTTTTGCGAGTTTGTACCCAACGCAAGAAAGAGGGGAAAAGCTTTACTGGGGTCACTCGTTCACCTCTTGGTTGCATAAGACCCCGGATCACATAAAGAGCCTAAAACTTTTAACAAAATGTCTACTATTAAATATAGTTGTTATTTATGGAAGAGTCCTTAGTCGATAGTCATTGATAATTTCCCCCTTCAACCACTGCAGGATTGCTGATAACTTTTAAAGTAAAGGATGCCACTCATGTCTCATAAATCTTTGTCTGCTGCAATGGATATTGTCTCTTTTTGGTTTTCTGCGGAAGTACAACCTTTTTGGTTTATGAAAGATAAAGATTTTGATCAAACAATCCGTCAGCGGTTTGAAAAAGCATATAACGAAGCTGCCGTAAAGTTTAAAGATGGGATTCCCGACGGCATTACAGGAGGACAAGAAGCATTGGCGTTTGTCATTGTCTTTGATCAATTTTCCCGTAACATGTTCCGGGATACGCCGAAAGCTTTTGCAACGGACGATCTTGCCCTGCGGATTTCAAAAATGGCTGTACAGAAGGGGCTTGAGCGGGAATTGCCCTCCTCTGCGCACCATAACTTTCTTTATATGCCCTTTATGCACAGTGAAGAGTTGAGGGACCAGGAAGAAGGGATACGCCTCTTTTCCCTTCTCCCTGGCAACGATCAAACCATTGCCTATGCCCGCCAGCACCGGGACATCATTGGCCGGTTTGGCCGCTTTCCCCATCGCAATAAAATCCTGGGGCGCATGTCAACTCCCGAAGAAGCAGAATTTCTCAGAGAATTCCCCGGGTTTTGATGAATTCTTTTGAAGCGCTTGGAAAAAGGAAAATCTCCCGCTTCGGTTCGCCCTTTGGACTGCATTATAGCTCTTCGAGCTATAGCTACGTTAAGCGAACGGTGAGACGGGCGTAGCCTCCAAAATATCTTAATTTTCCTGATTTTGATGCCTACATGTTAGCCTATGCGGGGGAGGCTTCCGCCTGATCTTCCTGAAATTCTTTTTGTGGCTTGATAAAGCAGGCAAGAATAACAGAAAGGCAGGTAAAAAATAAAATAACGCCAAAAGCGACTTGATAGGTGTGAGTGGAATACGACCGAAGCCCAGCCTCTGTCATAGCGCCATCCCAAAAATAGTCGAGCAGAGTGCCAATATGCTGTTGAATAATGGCTGCGGCCAGGCTGACGATGCAATTGAGGAAGCCGGTCATGGTTCCGGAAACTTCAGGGCCCATGATGGCGCATGCTGCGATAAAACATAAAATCTCAGCTCCCGTACAAAGGCCAATGGCGAAAAATATGATATTTGCAAGCCAGATGGGGATGCCGGGCATAAAAATAATATAGGACAATAAGGCAATCATGCCGACGCCTCCGATGAGGAGGGTCTGCCTTACCGATCCGATCATACGGCTGAGCCAGGCGAAAAGGGGGCATCCGCAAGCGGTGCCAAAATAGATGAAGGAAATCATTTGGGCGGCTTTCTGCCTGTCAATGTCAAATTTCTCTTCGACAAAGGAAACGCCCCACAAATCAGCAACCACAGCAATGGCAAGGTACATGCCAATAGCGACAAGGGCGAAAAGCCAGGCTTGCCTATTTTTAAAAACGGCTAGTAAGGATTGAAAGGAGGCGGATTCCTCCCCGGGAACGCTTTCTTTTGTTCCTTTTGGAAGGGAAGGCAGAGCAAGGAAATTCAAAATTAAGACCAATGCGCCAATGGCTGCAAGAATAAACAAGGATGTCCGCCATCCCTGGCTTTCAATTAACATCACAAGGGGACGTCCGCCAAGAAAGGCCCCGAATGTTCCTGAAGTGGCTGTAAGCCCCATCATGAGGCCCTTTCGCGTATCAGGGAACCATTCATTGACAACTTTACTGACAGACAAGAAGGCGCAGGCTGACCCTGTACCCATCATCATGCGGGCCAGGTAACCGAAAGCGAGTTGTTCACAAGAAGCAAACAAGGCAACCCCGGAAACGCACAAGGTAATAGAAAATAAGATCATGCGCCGCGTGCCGTAATGGTCCACCAGCATACCGACGGGAACCTGCATCAAGGCATAACAATAAAGGGAAAAAGACGACAGGCTGCTGAACCCGCTGGCCGTCATATCAAAAGCGCCCATCAAATCATCTTTCATGACGCTGGGTGAAACACGGATGATATATTGGTACAAATAAAATAAAACAGCGCAAAACCAAACGAGGTATGCCGCTGGAAGTCGTTTAGATAACATAATTTTTAAATTCTCTTGGGCTTATTATACTCCCTTTTTAGATAAGTCGTATTGAGTGAGATTACAAGAATTTTTGTGAAATTACATTGATGGCATTATGAATGAGAATGGATTGATATAGTTTGGTTCATTTGTTAAACCAATTGCAAGTTGCCCGCGCATCGATTAGAACTTGTTATAAGATTGGCTCATAATGAGTAAGGGAAGATGGGATTCAACTGCGGAATTGTCGGGTTGCCCAATGTTGGGAAATCAACTTTATTTAATGCCTTAACAGCAACCGCTGCAGCAGAAGCCGCTAACTATCCTTTTTGCACCATTGAACCCAACGTTGGGCGTGTTGGCGTGCCCGATCCACGCCTGGATAAACTTGCAGCCCTTGCAAGTTCCCAAAAAATCATCCCGACACAGCTGGAATTCGTGGATATAGCGGGACTTGTTCGGGGAGCGAGCCGGGGTGAGGGTTTGGGTAACCAATTTTTGGGCCATATTCGAAGCGTTGACGCTATTATCCATGTTTTACGGTGTTTTGAAAATGATGATATCACCCATGTGGATGGCAGCGTTGACCCAATCCGGGATTTGACGACCATTGAAACGGAACTCATGCTGGCGGACTTGGAAAGTTTGGAACGGCGGATAACGGCGGCGGCTAAAAAAGCTAAAGGAGGGGATGCGGAAGCCAGGGCGCTTTTAAGCTTGATGGAACGGGCAAAAAACCATCTCGAGCAAGGGAAGCCAGCCAAGGCAATGGCTGTCTCTAAGGAAGAGAGGGAATTCTATCAACAATTGCAGCTCTTATCCGCAAAACCGGTGTTGTACGTTTGTAACGTGTCAGAGGCGGAAGCTGCCACAGGCAATGAATGGGCGCGCAAAGCCGCTGATTATGCCGCAAGCCATGATGCGCGAGCTGTTGTGATCTCTGCGGCGATTGAATCAGAAGTCGCTGCCCTAGATAACCTTGGGGAACAACAAGAATTTCTCGAATCCTTAGGTTTAAAGGAAACCGGGTTGAAGCAAGTGCTTCGGGAAGGTTACGGCTTGCTCAATTTGCTAACGTTTTTTACCGTTGGGCCCAAGGAAGCCCGGGCCTGGACGGCCCATCACGGATTTAAGGCGCCTCAAGCGGCTGGCGTTATCCATACGGATTTTGAACGGGGGTTCATTTGCGCAGAAACGATCCCGTACGAGGATTATATCGCTTATCACGGAGAAGCGGGCGCGAAAACGGCGGGTAAGCTACGGTTGGAAGGCCGTGATTATGTGGTGAAGGATGGGGACGTGTTTCACTTCCGCTTCAATGTGTAGGGTTGCTTCGTTCCCCTTACGCGCTTACGGTTCCTCTAGGAGAACTCCCTGCTCCATTCGTCCTCGCGCGTGGGCGTGAAACGCCGAACTCGAAGGAACGGAAACTTGTTTGAAAGGTCAAAGAAGAGGTGACGGCCTTGGGTTTTACCTGGGGCGCCCTTCGACTTCGCAATCCACTTTTCAAGTGGATTGCTACGCTCAGGGTGAATGGCAAGAGGTAGGTTATTTCTCTTGCGCATTTGGTTAAGGATCACAAGATCATGAATACAATTTCCCAACAGCAGCGAAAGCTTCTGGCGGCCCTCATTATCATTGCTGTTGCCTTGATGGTATCCAGCATGGACATCTATCTGCCGGCAATGCCGCTGATGCGTGATTATTTTGGTACAAGTGAATATATGATGCAGCTCAGTATGATGATCACTCCCCTAACCAGTGCTTTTGTTGGCCTTATCTTTGGCCGGTTATGCGATATTTATGGCCGGCGTCCCGCCCTGTTTGCTTCTTTTTGTTTTTTCTTAACAGGTGGTTTGGGCTGTTGTTTTGCCGGGACAATAGAATCCTTCTTTTTCAGCCGGTTTATTCAGGCTATGGGCTGCGGCGGGTTGAGCGTAGCGGGCGTCGTAATCATTGCAGATATGTTTCGTGGCGTTGAGTATGCCCGGTATATGAGCTTATATGGTTCTTTGTTCCCCTTTGTTTTTGCGACTTCTCCCGTGATAGGCGCTCAAATGACGGAACATTGGGGATGGCGTTCATGCTTTGTCCTTAATTTTGTCGCTATGCTTATTGTTACAGCCGTGTTGCGCGTTCTCTTGCCCGAAACAATGAAAAAGGGGGAGCAAGCCAATCAGGGCGGTTTCCGGGAATTTCTGATTAAGGGCAAGATGTTTTTGGGAAATAGCGAGTTTTTGCTAATGGCTTTTGGACACGCGCTGCCCATTAGCCTTACCGGGTTATTTTTGGCCAATGGTTCCTTTATTTTTATTGATGGTTTTGGATTCACCCCGACTTTATTTTCACTCTCCCAATCCGTTCCCATTGTTCTTAATTTTATCGGAGCCATGATTTACCGGCATTATATCGGGAAATTGGGTTTGAGGGGGGCTTTGCAGATGGGGGCTTTAGGCATGGCCGGGTTTGTGGTCGGGGCGTTTGCCCTTGTGATTCATCTTGTACCTAACTCGCCATTTATTATCCTCTCTGTATTTTGCTTAAGCAATTTTGCCATGCCTTTCATCGTCGCAACATGCGCAACGCGGGCTATTGAGATATTCCCTGATGACCGGGGATTATCCGTTTCTATTATAACAGTACTGAGAAATTTTTTCCTGGCGGCCATCGTCAGCGTGGCCGGATTGTTCTTTAATGGGACGATTTTCCCCGTGTACTTCGCCATGATGCTGGTTGTCATGGTTGTTTTAAGCATTGTTTTGGCAGCTTTGCAACGTCCCCTCGTTTTTGCGCAAGAATGAAGGCCTGTCATGAATTCTGTTTTTCTTGATCCTCCAAAGGATTTTAGCCCAAGCCTGGAAGCGGCAGGGTGTTATTGCGAATATGAAGATAAAATTCTCCTGTTAAAACGAAGTCCCCATAAACTCCAGGGTCATACGTGGGGCATCCCGGGGGGTAAACTTGAGGGGGGAGAAACGCCCCGGAGCGCCGCTGCCCGGGAAGTTTACGAAGAGGTGGGGATACGCATCCGGCAAGCTGAATTGGAAGAAATTGACAGAATGTATATGCGCCGCCCCCCTCTTGACTATATATTTTACCGGTTCCGAAAAAGCTTTTTAACGCCTCCTGTCCTTAATTTAAGCCTGGAGGAACATGTTGAGGCAAGGTGGGTTACCGTGGAAGAGGCATTAGAACTCCCCCTCATGTATGGCGGCGTAGAAGCCATGACGACGTATAAAAAATTTATGGAAGAGAAGGGGCGGGTCAGGGATTAATTATAATCAACCTTGGCGGCCATCACGGATCCAGTTATAAAAGAGAAACGTTTCCTTCTTTAAGAAAGTCTCTTCTTTCATGGTAGATTTCATTCATTTGCGTGTTCATACGGCTTATTCCCTGGCGGAAGGGGCCATCAAGCTGAAAGATTTGATGAAAAGCTGCCGGGAGTTTTCCATGCCGGCCGTGGCCATAACGGATACGGCTAACCTGTTTGGCGCGCTTGAATTTTCCATGGATTGCGCGGCGAACGGCATACAGCCGATCATTGGCTGTCAGGTTTATTTGCGCCGGCCTTCAGTGCCTCCTTCCTCAAATTTAAAGCCTTTGGAACCGGACCAGCTCGTCCTGATTGCCCGCACGGAAGAAGGCTACCGCAACCTTCTTCATCTCGTCAGTGATGCTTATTTGAATGCGCAACGAGGTGAACTGCCTCAAGTGGCATGGGAAGACGTGAAGGCGCGGAATGGTGGCCTGATTGCTTTAACGGCTGGGCCTGCCGGTACAATCGGGCGTTTGATTGCGGAAGGACAGCGGGCGGCTGCCGAAGAAGCCTTGCAGTCCTTTAAGGCCATTTTTCCGGGAAATTTGTATATTGAGATCATGCGCCATGGCCTGGCGGTAGAAGACCAGATTGAACCCGCCTTAATTGAAATGGCTTATCAATATGACCTGCCCCTGGTGGCGACCAACGAAGCGTTTTTTAATAAGCCGGAGATGTATGAAGCGCACGACGCCCTTCTTTGCATCGCTGAAGGGCGTTACCTTAACCAGGATGACCGCAGGCGCGTCACCCCGCACCATTATTTAAAATCACCGCAAGAAATGGCGGAGTTGTTTGCGGATCTGCCGGAAGCCATTCAAAATACGGTTGTCATTGCCAGGCGGTGTTCTTATATGCCTGTTCCGCATCATCCCATCCTGCCGCCCTATCCGGCGGAATCAGGACGCACCGAAGCGCAAGAGCTGCGTTATATGGCGGAAAAAGGGATTGAGGAGCGGCTGGAGCGGCAAGTCTATACCCTTGCGGATTCGCAGGAAGAGAAAGGCAAAAAGAGGCAAACCTATTTAGCCCGTTTGAATTATGAAATTGATGTCATTGAAAAAATGGGTTTTTCAGGATATTTCCTTATTGTCGCGGACTTTATTCAATGGGCTAAAGGCCAGGGGATTCCGGTCGGCCCCGGCCGTGGGTCAGGCGCTGGTTCTTTGGTCGCGTGGGCTTTGACGATTACGGACATTGACCCGATCCGGTTTGGCTTGTTGTTTGAGCGGTTCTTAAATCCGGAGCGTGTTTCCATGCCGGACTTTGATATTGACTTTTGCCAGGATCGCCGGGATGAGGTGATTACCTATGTGCGCCGTAAATATGGGGATGACCGCGTCGCCCACATCATTACGTTTGGCAAGATGCAAGCCAGAATGGTCTTGCGGGATGTGGGGCGCGTGCTCCAGCTGCCTTATGGGCAAATTGACCGTATTTCCAAGCTCGTTCCCAATAATCCCGCTAACCCTGTAACTTTGGAGCAAGCGCTGGAGAGGGAGCCGCTGCTCAAACAAGCGCGGGACACGGATCCGGCTGTCGCCACGATGATGGATATCGGGATGAAGCTGGAGGGGCTTTATCGCCATGCTTCTACCCACGCGGCAGGCGTGGTGATTGGTGACCGTCCTCTGGCGGATTTGGTTCCGCTTTACAAGGATGAGGGGTCAGCGCTCCCCGCAACCCAATTTAGTATGAAATATGTGGAATTGGCCGGTTTGTTGAAATTTGACTTTCTCGGCCTCAAGACGCTCACGATTATTGAAAACTGTTGCCAGCAGGTGCGGGACAAAGGAATCCCTATAGATATCTCCCGGATTCCCCTGGATGACTTGAAAACGTTCGAGTTGTTAAAAGGCGTGGAAACGGTCGGCGTGTTCCAGGTGGAAAGCGCAGGGATGCGGGACGTCCTGCGCAAGCTCAGTCCGGACTGCTTTGAAGACCTGATTGCTTTGGTCGCCTTATACCGGCCGGGGCCGATGGATGATATTCCCCGCTATCTGGCTTGCAAGCACGGGGAGGAACAGGTTACCTATCTGCATCCGCAGCTTCAGCCGATTTTAGAGGCGACTTACGGGGTGATGGTGTACCAGGAGCATGTGATGCAGATTGCCCAGGTGTTGGGTGGCTATACCCTGGGGGCTGCGGATCTGTTGCGGCGGGCCATGGGGAAAAAGATCAAGTCTGAAATGGATGCCCAGGAAGCCCAATTTCTGGAAGGGGCAATCCGCCACGGGGTCTCCCCCGCTATCGCTTCCCAAATCTTTGAGAAAATGGCCAAGTTTGCGGGGTATGGCTTTCCCAAAGGGCATGCCGCGCCGTATGCCTTATTACTTTATCAAACGGCTTATTTAAAGGCCAACCATCCGCTGGAATTCTTTGCGGCCTCGATGACATACGATTTGAACAATACGGATAAGCTCAACGTTTTCCGTCAGGATATGGAACGGTTAAAGTCCCCCCTTTTTCCGCCGGACATCAATGCCTCAGAAGTGACGTTCTGTGTTGAGGGAAACGGAATCCGCTATGCGCTGGCGGCGATTAAGGGGGTCGGGGGAGCGGGGGTGAAGATGATTCTGGCGGAGCGACAGGCCAACGGCCCCTTCACGGATTTAAACGATTTTACAAACCGTGCGGGCATGTCGGGCGCCAGTGGGGGCATGAACAAGCGGCAACTTGAAAACCTTGTTGCGGCAGGGGCGTTTGACAGCTTGAATCCTAACCGGAAACAGGTCCATGCGGGCATTGAAGCCATTTTAAAACAGGCGGGGCTTGCGGCGCAAGAAAAGCAAAGCCGGCAGCATAGCTTGTTTGGATTTGCAGCCATGGAAGGGAATGTGAAATTGTCCTTGCCGAAAGTGAATGACTGGGACTCCCTTGAAAAATTGCGGAATGAATTTGAGGCGCTTGGTTTTTTCCTGTCCGCCCACCCGCTGGATATTTACGGGGCATCGCTTACCCGTCTGGGCATTACGGCAAGCGGCGGCCTCAAGGACATGCATGACGGGGCTAACGTGAAACTGGCGGGGATTGTGCTGGTGAAGCAGGAACGCACGTCTAAAGCAGGCCAAAAGTTTGCGTTTGTTCAATTGTCAGACGGGCAGGGGGTTTTTGAAGTGGCTGTCTTCTCGGAAACGTTCAGCCGGAGCCGGGATTTTCTGGAACCGGGAAAACCCTTATTGATAAGCGCGACGCTGAAACAGGAATCGGAAAGCGAAGGTTTCCGGTTGACCGCTCAAGGCATTCAGCTTCTTGACGAGGCCATGCAATCTCTCACCCGGATGATTAAAATCCGGCTCAATGAAGCGGCTCGGGCGGAGGATTTGCGCCACATCCTGGCATCCACGCCTTCAGGGACGGCGCGGGTATGTCTGGAGGTGATCCTGCCTTCTTCTCCTGCGGCGCAAGTCCTTTTGCCGGATGGGTATCATATTCAAGCCGAAACGCGGTCTCACCTCCTGGGCTTACCGGGGGTGTTGGGAATTGAAGATTTATAAGCGCAAAATCCCTTCCCCCCGAGAGGGGAGGAAGGGTTTGTGAAAATTATTTGGGTTTTTCAAGTTGTGCTTCTTTACTTAAGGATTCATGAGGTTTGCCCTGATCTGGTGAGGATATTGCGTCTGGCTCTGAAGCAGCCATTCTTTTCTGCAGAACCTGTGCAAGTTCAGAGGACGGAGTATCTGCGGCGTGTTTGGCATCACTGGGGTTCGGTTCAACTTTTGACTTACCAACTGGCTTAAGTTGACGATTCTTAACAGCAGCGGAAAGATCATCCTCAAATTTGACGGGTGGCGTCTTACCGCCGGCAGGTGATTCCGTGACAGTAGAGCAATTGTTCACAAGATACTTTATTTCTTTCCAACTATAATCAGATATGCCCGTCTCCCTTGCCAGTTTTCCATGTGTGTCAATAAGACGCTTTACCTCTTCGCAGGGGACATCAACTTTAACATTGGGGACACCAACTTTAACATTTTCACCCTTTTTAATTAATTTTACGCGAGTCGCTTCCTCGTGCGCCTTACTGCATTTTTCAATAGGATCGTTTCCATTTTTTATAGGACAGCTGGCCTTGCATTCTTTAAAATAATCATCCGTTTTGCATTTTTCCCAATTTCTATTGCACTTATGTAGTCTTGTGCAGTCAAATACAGCAGCGCTCGCTTCACTCAGGAAGCTCGCCATGATCAAACCCGCGCCAGCCATCAGCCGGATGGGCGTTAATTTCAGATTTTGCCTGTTCATTTTCATTGTCCGCTCCTCGAGATAAAAAATATTGACGTTACATTTAAAATTATAGGAACGATTTAGTTGATAATCCGTTAATTTTTAAAAGTTTTATCAATCATGATCGACTAAAACGGAAAGAGGAAATAAGCGGATTGAAACCCTGGGATGCTATAAAATACCCCCCCGCCCGTACATGCCGACCCAAAAACGAGAAGGAATTAATGGAAGTAGGAGGTAATGGAAATTGAATAAAACATCCCCTCTTCTTATAAACCCGAACTATGGATTAGAATTATTATAAAACAAATATTTATAAAAACTTCGTGAATCCTTATTGTAGAGAAAGTTGCGCCTCACGTAGAGATCTTGCTTTAATCTCACAGGAGGTTATTTCTTTCCGAATTCTGAGTTAACGTAGCTAACTGATTTTAAAACAATTCATGTTGGGCTAATCCATAGTTCGGGTTATAAAGAAGCCCCTCTCCTGATTTGGGAGAGGGGGTCTGTAGTGTTGGTGGTAGGTTAAAAGCTGCCCTTATTTTTTCTCATCTTTCTCACCCCAATCTTGTTCGAAGTCTAGAGCAGGAGAAACGGGTTGCTTATCCGGGTCCATGGCTACATTTCTTTTACTTATTTTTTCTTTTAATTGGGCCGTTAAATCTTCTTTTTGGGTTGGTGGTGGTGTCTTATCACTTGATTTATGAGAAATATTTGAATCAACTTTATTAAGTTGAGTGCCATTCCTAATAGCCTCTAAGTGCCCTGCACGTCCAGATGGCGCTTGAAGCGCCGCAACCTTTGCCGTGCCCTGTGAATGGGTCACATTCCCCATCGGGGGAGGGGGAGATTTCGGAGGAGGGGCAAGATTCAGAGGAGGCGGAGGAGGCGGAGGAGGCGGTCCTTGTAGGTGGGTTTCGCTTTGCGTTCTTGAAGTTTCAGCAGCTCCTTTCTCTTCAGCCGGTGACGTTGTTTCCTCAGTCGATGGAGTTACTGTTGTAACCACTGGATTAAGTTGCTTGTGAGCTGCTTGCGCGACCGGCAAAAGCTTTGTATGATGTCCTTCTATCTTTTGCCTTTCAGCAGCGCCTTTAGCTTGTGGAGTTTCTCCCTCAGACGGGGAAGATTCATTGTTGCTGTTCTTTTTTTGTTTGCGTTTCTCTAGCGCACGATTAAGTTGAGCTTGCAAGGTGTTTGTTTCCGAGTTTGCGACCATTGGCTTTTGTTGATTCCTCGGAGGAACGGGGAGCGAGGGCACCATCTTAGCAGGCTCGTTCACTTCCCCATGTTGCGCTTCCCCATGTTGCGCTTCCCCATGTTGCGCTTCCCCATGTTGCGCTTCCTCGTGTTGCGCTTCCTCGTGTTGCGCTTCCTCGTGTTGCGCTTTATCAGGAGATAGCGTTGTATCTTCATGTGAGGCTGCCGGGCTTACGGACGGCGTATCCGCGCCTGGCGTTGATGGCGCGTCACTGGCCGAGGCGGGACTGCAATCTTTGATTTCGCCCCTAAGTATATTAATTTCTTTCATAAGTTCAGCTTGTTTTTTCATAAGTTCAGCTTGTTTTTTCATAAGTTCAGCTTGTTTTTTCATAAGTTTGACTTGTTCTTTATTCGAAGAGCCGGCCATAGTAGCGGCTGTTTTACCCGTTCCCGAAAGGGCGGCGCTTGGTTGTAGCGTAGTTTTTATCTGTTCTTCAAGGTCTGCGTGCTCTTTTTCTTTAGCAGAGAGTTTTTCTTGTAAGGCCGGCACAAGACGTTTCTTGTTAGCCGGGCTTAACTGAGAACACTTTTGATTAACGCAGTTCACGATAGAGGAGTAGTCGCAATTTTCTACACAATGATTTAATATTTTTGAGTTCTGGCAAGTTATCCGGTTGCATTCTGCACATTTAGGAAGAGTAGGAAGAGCATTCGCATTTCCTGCGCTGAAGCTTGTCATGAGCAGCGTCCCCAGAACCATGCTGGCAAGGGATATTTTTCTTTTGGGCGGCGTAAATATCGTCATTGTATCCATCCTATCGTTAGAGTTAATCCTTTATCCTTTTCTGGTTCCTATTATGGAAGGCAATGTCTTAAGAACACGTTAATTGTCGTCAAATTTTTTTACCCCCCGCAAGGGCTGCACTATCATTGTATGCCGGACGGTCTTGAAGATGCCTGGGTTGCGGGAACCGGGGTCCCGCCTCTTGGGGCTTGTCAGGGTATGGGGAATCGGTGATTTGTAAGCGCAAAACCCCCTCTTCCCGATGGGGGAAGAAGGGGATTTCCAGACATTACTGATGCGTCAAGCCTATCTTTATTGCACGTTCTGCGGGGCGTTATTCTGAGGTGGGAGACGGAGAGGCGGCGGAGGGGTAAGGAATGCTGGGCCCACTACTCTGCGCTTTGGTGGAGGAACTTTCTCAAGCGATGGAGTTGCTTCCCCCCTCGTTGAAGGAAGCGGTGGAGGAGCATAATCCGGGGGAGAGAGAAGATCCGAAGGAAGTGGCGTATGAACAACCTCTTCAGCAGCGCCTTTCTCTTCATGAGCCGGTAGAGTTGCTCCCTCTTCTTCCTTTAATTTTTCAAGATACTTTACGACTTTCTCAGGGTTATTGACTATCCCAGGATTTTCCTTTATGGCTTTAAGCATTTGATCTGTCTTCATTTCTTCGTGTGTCGTCAACCTGTGAATCTCGAACTTATCGTGTGCGTCCAACGTATTGAGCCGAAGATCTTCGGCGGAACCTTTCGCTGCCGCTTGCTGTGTAACATGAGTGGGGGATGCGCTTCTCTGGCGTGGAGTTACGGATGACGGAGTAGCCTCTTTGCTGGGAGGCGTATTGGGACTGCTAGTTTGTTTAAGGTTATCTCTTTTCTTAACAGCTTCCTCCGCTTGCTTACGAGCTTTCTCCGCCGGCTGTTTTGATGACGACGATGCGTTTTCATGTGACGCCGCCGGGCTGTGTGGCTCGGATTCCTGGCTTACGGGCGGCGTATCCACGCCTGGCGTTGATGGCGCATTACTGGTTAAGGGGAGTCTGCAGCGTTCCATTGCCCCCTTAAGTATATTAATTTCTTCCATAAGTTTGACTTGTTCCTTGCTCGAAGAGCGAGCCATAGCAGCCGCTCCTTCACCTGTTCCCAGGGCGGCGCCCGGCTTTAGAGGAGATCCTCCCCCTACCATCAGGTCTGCGTGCTCTTTTTCTTTAGCAGAGAGTTTTGCTCGTAAGGTCGACGCAAGACGTCCCCTGTCACGCGGGATTAAGTCAGAACAATTTTTACTAACGCAGTTCTTGATAGAGGAATAATCGCACTTTTCTGCACAATCAATTAATGTTTCTATTGCAGCGCAAGTCACACGATTGCATTTTAGTTCACATTGCGCTACCGACAACAAGGAGGCATTCGCATTTCCTGCGCTTAAGCTTGTCATGAACAGCGCCCCCAGCGCCATGCTGGCAAGGGATATTTTTCTTTTGGGCGGCGTAAGTATCGTCATTGGATCCATCCTGTTCGTTAGAGTTAACAATTTATCCTTTTCTGGTTCCTATTATGGAGGGCGATATATTAAGAGTCCGTTAATTTTCGTCAAATTTTTTAAATCCCCTCGCAAGGGCTAAAATATCATTGTATCATTTTGAAAGAAGACGATGGGGGGGAAAGCCGGCTTTGTATGCAAAAAATTCTGAAACAGCTTGAGGAAAAGCGGGCCGCCTGTTATCGGGGCGGCGGGCAGGTACGGATTGACCGCCAGCACGCCCGGGGAAAACGCACCGCGCGGGAGCGCCTGGATGTCCTGCTGGATGAAGGTTCCTTTGAAGAATGGGGTCTCTTCGTGGAGCATCGCGCCACAGACTTTGGCCTGGATCAGCGCACTATCCCGGGGGATGGCGTCGTGACGGGCTATGGAACCATCAATGGGCGGCTGGTTTTTGCGTTCTCCCAGGACTTTACGGTGTTCGGGGGGTCGTTAAGCGAATCCCATGCGCAAAAAATTTGTAAAATCATGGATAAGGCCATGCAAGTGGGCGCGCCCCTCATTGGCCTCAATGATTCAGGAGGCGCACGTATTCAGGAGGGCGTGGATTCGTAATTGCTCACCCCCCGGTAGGGAGAGAGATGTTTTCTATGGGTCTTGGAGA
>CAYRJJ010000038.1:0-14043 GCA_964424515.1 uncultured Candidatus Finniella sp.
CCTGTGCATTACGTTGTTGCTGTTCTGCTTGTCGAGCTTGCGCCTGTTGTTGCTGTTGGGCTAAAGCCGCTGCCTGTTCCCGTTGCTGCTGTTGAGCCTGGGCTGCTTGCTGTTGAGCGAGTAGAGCCGCAGCTTCTCGTGCCGCCCTCAACCGTTCTTGCATAGCCTCCGCCTCTACCGGCAGGCTTATTGTTATGGCCAAAGCGGTTAGGCTTGTTTTGATGACTGTTGATTTTTTCATGGTGCGTACCTCCTTTAATAATTTCTTTCTCACTGAATAAAAATTCTCACTATGCGTAAATTTTGAAAATAGATTAAGTCACACATTCCTCGTCTTTAAAAGCGTCTTTTATGGATCCGTTCTCCGCGCTTAAGCACTTGCCGCTCCTTCCCGTAACTGAATTTTTGTTACGGTATGGTGAGGAGCCTCCACCCCCGCGCCCCAACATAACGGCGGGGGTCAACGCTGTGGCGTGGCAATCCGGGTATCTTCAAATCCGTTGAATATATTAAAGAGTTTGTTTTTTCCTGAAAAAACTTTATTAAGAATCCAGGAAGCTTTTGCTCTTTAGTTTAAGTATAGCTTTTATATAAGAGTGTTCTTTGAATGATGCAAGTATTTTTTAATTTTTAATTTAACTTAAATTAGCGGGTCAGCGTAACGCCTCACGCTCATAAAGGGTGAGGCTTCTCCGGTTTTACGCATTAAAATCCAGTCCCATCAGGCGGTACATCGCTGGTTTATTGGTCCAGTCCTCCATAACCTTGACATGAAGGAACAGGTGGACGGTTCGGTTCAGGAAGAGGGACATTTCTTCCCGCGCTGCGCTGCTAATGGCCTTGATCTGGCGTCCGCCTTTTCCTAACACAATAGCCTTTTGCCCTTCCCGCGCCACATAAATGACTTGATTGACTTTTACGGTTCCGTTCTCAAATTCTTCCCATGCTTCCGTTTCCACCATCGTGCTGTACGGCAGTTCATGATGCAGCCGTTGGAAAAGTTGTTCGCGGGTTATTTCCGCTGACCATAATTTTTGGGGCATATCCGTAAGTTGGTCTTCGGGATATAACCACGGGCTGATGGGCGCTTCAGAAGCCAGAAAACGGGTAAAGTCCGGTACGCCGTCGCCTGTGAGGGCGGAGATCATAAAAGTACGAGCAATATTCGTAAAGGACTGGAACTTTGCCGCTATTTCCAGTAAGGCCGTATGTTTTACCTGATCAATTTTATTCAAAACCAGAATAACGGGGCGACGGCCCAGCTTTTCTAAAATGGCGACGCTGCTGGCAAGAGACTTTTGGCTCACATCCACGATCAGCGCCGTCAGGTCCGCATCCCGGCTGGCTTCCCAGGCTGCCTGGACCATGGCGCGTTCCAAACGTTTTTGGGGGGTGAAAATGCCGGGGGTGTCCACCAGAATCAGCTGGCTATCTTCCTGAACCGTTATGCCTAAAATACGCTGGCGCGTGGTTTGGACTTTGCTGGATACGATGGTGACTTTACGCCCCACCAATTGGTTAATGAGCGTCGATTTGCCCGCATTGGGCGCGCCCAGGATCGCGACAAAGCCGCATCGGGTTTGCATCATTTCAGGTTCCTGGGGCATCTTCAGTTTTCCATTTCTTCTAAAAGTATTTTTGCCGCCATCTGTTCCGCTTGGCGTTTGGAGACGCCCGTTCCAACCGCTTCGCCCAACTCCTCGACGGATACCTGAACCATAAAAGTCGGGGTGTGGGCAGGGCCGGAATGGTCAAGGACCTTATAGACAGGGACGCGCCCTGCGCCTTTGGACTGGGCCAGTTCCTGCAAGGCTGTCTTGGCATCCCGGGGAGGGCGCCGGTCTTTTTCCAGAAGAGCGGGCCAATACGTATGAATAAAAGCGGCGGCGGCGTCCAGTCCCCCGTCCAGATAAAGAGCGCCAATGAGCGCTTCAACAGCGTCCGCCAGAATAACGGAATGGGGAGAGATATTTCCAAGGGAAGCTTGTAAATAAGCGGATAGCTGCATGTGACGGGCAACCTCCAGGCAGGCTTCCCGGCATACCAGGGCTGCAAAGCGCCTCGCCAAATCACCCTCTTTTTCTGACCGGTACCGCTCATAAACCATTTGGGCGACCAAAAGGCCAAGAACGCGGTCTCCGAGAAATTCCAGCCGCTCAAAATCGCTCACTTTACGGGAGCGGGTATGGCTCGGATGGATCAGAGCTTTCTTCAACAAACTTTTATCCTGAAAGGTATAAGGAATTTTTTCCAGAAAAGAGGGATTGATCATCGTTTTCTTCTTGTCTTCTTGAATTTTTTATGGGGTGTTTTTTCTCTTTTTCCCGTAAGTTCGTTGTCTTCCTTAATGCCAAAAACAAGGCTATTTGCCGTAATATCAGCGGATTTCAAGAAAACTTCCAGCGGGCTTCCCAGTTGATAGGTCGTTTTTGTGCGGCGGTCAACCAGGCGGTAACCGCCTTCATCATAGTAAAATGCATCGCCTCCTAAAGCGCCACGCGGGATAAATCCTTGCGCTCCTGAATCATCAATAGCTACAAATAGCCCTACTTTTGCAACCCCCACAATTTTGGCGGCAAACGTTTCTCCCACATGAGGAAAATGATAAGCGGTCACAAAACGGTCCATGACTTCGCGCTCTGCGGTAGCAGCCTGGCGCTCTGTCGCAGAGATATGGTCCGCAATGGATAGCAGGGGCGTGGATTTATCGGCGAGGCCATCCGCTCCCAATTGAAGGGCGGAAATGAGGGAGCGGTGAACAATCAGGTCCGCGTACCGCCGAATGGGGGAAGTAAAGTGGGCATAGTGGGACAAACTTAAACCAAAATGGCCGATATTGAGAGGGCTATACCGGGCTTGGGCCTGGGATCGTAAAACAAGGTCAGAAATCATTTGCGCCACAGGCGTAGTCCGTGTCGCCTTTAACAATTCGTTAAACTGGGCAGGCTGCGGGTTGGTCGCTTTTGTAAAGGAAATTTTCATCTTCCGCAAAATTTGGCGAAGGTTGGCGACCCGTAAGGCGTCAGGCGCATCATGAATGCGGTAAAGACATGGCCAGCCTTTACCGCCCAGTGTTTTTGCGGCCGCCACGTTCGCGGCGATCATAAATTCTTCAATCAGGCGGTGGCTGTCATACCGGGGACGCGGGACAATACGGTCAATGTGGCCATCAGGGCCAAAAATAACCTGGCGTTCAGGTTGCTCAATGTCGAGGGCGCCCCGGCGGCGGCGTGCTCTCGCCAATGATTGGTAGGCGCCATAAAGGGGTTGAATGACGGTATCGAAAAGAGGGCTTGTGATATCGTCCGGCAACCCGTCTATCGCTTGCTGCGCTTGCGTATAGGTAAGACGCGCCCGGGAACGCATCAATCCCCGCTTAATGCGGTGAGATTTCACCTTTCCATCAGATGACAAAATCATCTCAACCGCAAGGCACGCCCGGTCAACATGGGGTTTGAGGGAACACAAGTCATTTGACAGGGCTTCGGGCAGCATGGGCACAACCCGGTCAGGGAAATAGACGGAGTTTCCGCGCTCCCGGGCTGCCTGGTCAAGGGCATCTCCCGGACGCACGTAATAGGCGACATCAGCAATAGCGACAATAATCCGCCAGCCGCCTGAATTACGCGGATCTTCATCAGCAGCCGCCCACACGGCGTCATCAAAGTCTCGGGCGTCTTCTCCATCAATTGTAACAAGGGGAAGGTCCCGCAAATCAGCCCGCTTTCCCAATTCAGGGACTTTTCCTTGCGCGCTTAACGCCACCGCTTCTTTGGAGAAAGTATGGGGCAAGCGATGCGCATAGACCGCCATTTGGCTAAAGGTAGCGGGGTTATCCATCCGGCCAATTTTTTCATGAATTTTTGGCCCCTGGGTTGCAGAGACGGAATAAGCTAAAATATCGCCGTCCTGAAGCCCCTTGGATTCTGCAGCTGTTAGCCGCGTGCCGGGAAACGTATCTTTGTGATGGCAGGATGAAAGGCGGCCGCTTCCATCAGGCGCCCGCGTAAAGATACCCAAATGCGCTTTTGCTGTTTTCTCAAGCTGCTTAATGACTTCTGCACGCCAAAGGTCTTTTTCGTGCGCTTGCAAGCGAACCAGTACATGGCTTCCCATTCCCGGCGCGCTTTGGAGGGCTTTAGGGTGGGGGCGGATACGGCGGGTGGGGAGAAGTTCAATTTGAGGGGCAGGGGTTTCGGACGGCCAGCCGAGAGGGACAGCAATTAACTCGGCATCCTCTCCGACGGCAATAATTTCAGCAACCAGGACATGTCCCACCGCAAGCGGGCGGTCTGTAACGGTTATCCGGCGCCGGGGTCCCCGGTCAAGCTTGCCTTCTTCCTCTAGATCAGAGAGAAGTTGCTTGAGGGCAATGCGCTCATCCCCCTGGACGTTTAATTGGCGGGCAATCTGGTTTTTTGTCAGAGGGACATCGCTGCTTGCCAGAAGTTCTAAAACCGTTTTTCGTAAATCAGCGGGGGAGGGGGAGGTATGTCTTTTCTTTTTCATTCTGGAACCACTATAGCTGATTTTTAAAGGTTTTGGAATAGATTTATCCATGCATTGAAACCAGGAAATTTAAAAACCGGACTCTAACCGTGTTCCGTAAAGGATTTTTTCTCTCCTGCCTCCCCATGATAGGGCGTGTCATCAATTGAAGGATTTTGTGGCGAAAATGGCGGGTTTTGAGAACCGTATCGCAAGAATACATTAAGGCGTATTTTTAGAAACGGAAGCGCAGAAAACCACCATTTGCAGTCCAAAAGCCGAGCATTGATGACACGCCCTGGTATATTAATATGAGGGCATACCCTCATTCACCAGCCTTTTTGTTAAGACCTTTTAGGTCAAAGGCTTAAACCTGGTTCCGGCTTGTTCAATTTTTTCCAGGATCACCGATTTTGCATTCACGGGGAGCATAAGTCGTTTTATACCACTTTATAATCCCAAAGAAACTAATGCCGCACCATATGATTTCTATGAAGACCGCTGTCAGGTTCCAGGCATTGACTAAAGAGAATAAAATCAAGAGGGCGCCAGCAAGATTCAAGAGGGAATAGACCAGTCCATCTGAGGACAGTTTTTTTGCTTGAAGAAAGAAATAGGCCAAAAGGATGGCGATGGCGCCAAAAAATCCGATGATATCATGAAATTCTACTGTTGGGCATTGCATCTTTGTTACTCCTCATGTGTATATGCCCCCATGAATCAAAAACAGGTTTTTTGGTCTTTTGATCCCGGGCGGTCTTTTCATCCCCTGTTTCTTTTCACGAGGGGTATAGCTTTTATACAGAAGAAGGGGCGGCAATGTAAATCAATAACCCAAAAAGGCCATACTTCTTGCAAAGTCGGGCAATAGAAGTTTGTTGCCTGCGTTATCCGCCTCACCCTTCAATTGATGACACGCTACACGTTGCGCAGGATTTTCATGAGGATCTCGAATTCTTGCGGCGACTGGGCAATTTCACCAAATATATCAAGAACATTCTTGTTTTGCCACCGGATGAGTTGCCGGAGAAGCTGGGAAGCGAAACTATGGGGGTCGTTTTGTTCAAGGAAAGTAGCAATGATGGCAAGTTGCCGGTAAGCATCATCGCGGGTTCTCAAATCAAGGTTTTCAGAAGGCATTTCTTTGGGGACATCCTTAAGGGGTGGAGTAAACATAACATCCGCTGGCGCAAGGCGAACAGGTGGTGCAGGGTCCCCGGGAGGACTGGGCGCCGTGTTTTCCAAAGCAGGCATATCGGAGGCAGGCGCGTTGATCGTTTTTGATGCCGGTTCCTGGATGGGCGGTGGAGGGTTACGCGCCTGGAGGGTTGTGGTCAGGATTCTCTCCATTTCTTTTAATGTTCCGAATATCTGGGAAAAAGAAGGGGAGTCAGCCCCTAATAAAGTTGATAATATATCTTTTAAATTTTGTGTTGTTCGCGAAGCTTCAGCAATATTTTTCTGGTTCTTTAAGAGACAATCATCCGGGGTTTGACTCAGGCTCCGTTGAAATTCCTCCGTCGTTCCCATGGCTTTAGAGGGGTCTTTACTGGAAGATGAGTTGCTTGTCTTTTCAGCGCGTTTTTGAGTTGCGTCGTTATGTTGAGCTGACTTGTAAAAACCCAACCCAAAGCTGGTTTGTTCAAATTTTGGTTGAGTGAGGGGAACCAGGAGAAGCCGTGAGGAAAAAGCCATGTCCATCCATTCAAAAATCATGAGGCGATTTTCTATATCGCCGCCCTCTTGAGGCCGGGGATGAATGAGTTTCCAAAAGGTTTCACAAAGGCTGGAGAAAAGCCGGATCCCCCGCGTATACCCTTCGATCCCCTCGAGGGACGTCCAGGCTTCGGTTAACCAGGCGGCAATTTGCAGGTCTTTGGATTTTTTGATTAAAGCGTCACTGCATAAGCTTTCAATCTTGCCCCAGTCCGCCCGTTTGAGATCCGTTGTCCAAACGCCCATGGACAGACGCGGATCATCCTCTTGTCGGGAGAGGCGAATTTCATCATAAACAATTTCATATCGTAAGGAGGGGCCTACCGGATCTTCGGGCGATATATTTTTTAAGAAATCCTCAAAGTTGGGGATTTTGCTTGGGAAGGCAGAAGGGGGAGGAGAGGGGAAATCCGTCATTCTTCACTTCCTTTATTTTTTGCCGGGGGTTCTTCAGCGCCTTCATCTTCAGAATTTTTAGACGGCTTCGCTGCCTCTTTTTTGTCTTTTTCCCCTCTATTCGCAACGTCTTCCATAATATCCGGGGATGGCTCCACCAATTCCTGGACAATAACGGCTTTGTCAGCCATGTCCAAAATTTTTTGATCCAAACCGGGGGCATCTGTCGGGAAAGCGGGAAGTTTCAAAATGCTTCCCGGTTTCTTCCCTTGACCCGGTTTTTGTAAAACAATCCTGTTATAAATCATGGTCTTTTCATCAGGGCCATTCGGAATCTCAAAGCGTAAGGTATAAGGTTGCGTGTCAACCATATTGGTAAAATCGCTGCTGATTGTTTGCTGGCTACGCATCATCCACAACAGGGCCCACGGAGCCGGATAGGTGTAAGTGACAGTTTGTTCATCAACGGCCATAAAAGGTTGCGCCTCATCAAGAAAGGGTTGTGTTTCCGCTGAATCAGGCCAGCGGAAGGTTAATGTAACAGGATTTCCATAACTCCATCGTCCGGCCCGTTTCTTGTCATGATTCGAAATGGTTGAGGTTTCATCCGGCGCAATCGCCCATTCAATGATCATATTACCGCCAACTTCTTTCTCCTGATTAACACGGAAGTCAATGTTAAAATCAAAGGTTGGCACGTCACCCGGCGCTTTTGAGTTTAAATAGGTGTGAAAAAAATCTTTTACGCCCTCCATGTCTTTCAAAAACTGGTAAGGTTCTTTAGCGGCGTCCCCCAATTGGTAAATCTGTTCCAGGATATCCTGCGGGCTATCTCCACACTCATGATAGAGGGTGAAGAAAGTTTTGATATCGTCGGGTTCTACGTCTCCCTGGCTTTGGGAGAGGTTTTCTCCCACAAAGGGAAATTTGCCTTTCAAGGATTCATTAAAGATCTCAACCAGCTTTTCGTAGTTCCTGATGCTATCCTGACGCTTGGCTATCTCGCACCGGCACATCAGGGCGCGTTGTAACTGGAGGCGGCGATCCATGAAAAAGTCACCAGAAGCTTTCTTGATGCTGCCGAGGGTAAACTTCTGAAAGCAATTACCCATCGTCAGGTTGGCGGTGTCTTTACCAATAAAATTTTCCAGTGAGGAGATTGTATTGTCAGGTTTTCGCTTATCATATTGCGAGAGCTGGTCAATAACCCGGCTCCAGCGCTGAACAAGGGCCTTCTTGCCAACGAATGCTTGCATCATATTGGATCCAAGAAGGGTAATAATGGGCTGCGCATAATCAATCGCCAGGTGAGAAATGAGTTGGCGCTGCTGATCAAGGTAAGACTTCAATTCTTCCGGATCTTTGGCTGCGAAACCTTCCAGAAACACAGTTGTTTTTCCATTCCACCAGTCAAAGTTATTATCCCTGACGGTATAGGGGTGGTAAGAGATTAATAACGCATCAACTTTTTCAAGAAGGCGCATGGATATGACGCCCAAAAGATTTTGCAACTCGACAAATACAACGCCGTTATGCATGTTATTTAGCGTTTCCAGCAATTTGATAAAGGAAGGAACGCTGGTCTTGATGTCTCCAATGACGCTGCGCAGCAGTTCCTCATCGATATCTCCAACATCCAGGCTTTTTGGAATGTCGATAAAGCTCTGTGCCCTTGCAATATCGCTAACAACGTTGAGTTGCAGATTTTGTAAAGCGATTTGTTTAAACGTTTCTCTTAGGTGAATGGGAAAGGAATCCAGATCTTTTTCAATAAATGCATCATATCGCTTTATCAAATTAATGGCATTTTCAATAAGCTTCTGGTTCCATAAAACGAATTTGTTTTCAGGAAATTGGGTTATGAACATTTCTCCATTGGTTTTTGCCATAAAGGGTTCAGCAAAAAGCTTGTGGAGATTTTTTTCCAGGTTAAATATTCCTTCAGAAGGGGGGCCGGGTGTAGCGGCTGTGCCAGCCGGGTTAAGCAGGATAAGATTTATTTCCTGCAATTCATCATGGAAGGCTTTGTAAATATTGCTGGTTAACCGGGCGAGTTGTTCAACAAACTCAGGGCCAAAAGGGGGAAGGCCATCAATTTTGGCCATTAAGTCAGCAAACGCTGGACCCGGGTCAAAGTAATCCCCATCAATCCAGTTGTGTCCCACCGTTCCGAGGCTTGGGAGACCCTGGCCAAGCCCTGTTATAAACCCGCGGACTAAATCAAGGTTTATCCGTTGGTTGGCTTGTCTTCCCCCAATTGCTGAAGTCAAATAGCGTAACTGGCTGATGAGCGACATCGGATCTGCCGGGGCGAATAATATGCTTAAGAAATTTGAATAGAATCCCCCAAGCGTATTTTGAGCAATGGGATAATAAACTTTCAGGTCAACAGGTGGATAAGGAACCTCTTGCAAAATTTTGCGAAATTTTTCATAAGAAGTCGAAAATTCCGGGGGTAAGTGAATATTAAAAGTATATTCAATGAGTTCACTTAAAATATGAGGGTCGGGTGATTCCCGTAAGCTATTGTATTTTTCAATATTTTGAACCAATTGGCTAATCTGCTCTACATAAGCTTTAAGCTGTTGGAACTCTGTCGTCGTTAAGGGCGCAAGAAGGGTAATAATGGATGTTGTCCTGGGTTGGGAAAAAGCCGCATCTCCAGGCCGGATATTGAGGGTGTCACGCGCTTTCAGCAAGAGGTCCATATAAATGGTCCGTAAGATAATTTGCTCGTAGGATATTTTTAATGAGGTGTTCAGTTGATCTTGCAAGGGGCTAAACCAGGAGGAAGGTATAAAGAAAGAGAAAAAGCTCGTTCGGTGGATATGGGTCATCATATCAAGCAAGCTTTTTGCCTGATTGTTAAACAATGCTTCAGGAGCATACGAACCTCCGGTTTGTGAAGCAGGAACCTGTTGTAAAACGGAATGGACTTTTCCCAAAACAGGCATCAGGAAGTCACGGCTTTTCATAAAGTTCTCATAGGCATTAAACATGCCAAAAGTGCCGATGCCAACAAATGCGACCATGCCGGCTTTTGCCAGGTTTATATTACGGTTTGCGGATATAAGGCGGCTGTAAACCGGATAGGCAAGGCCGGATTCAAAGAAAATTTTATCTTCAAATATATCTTTGCCAAAGAAAATATGACGCTCGATTGTATCAATATACTGGGATTCGTCCGTGGTGAACAGCTGGTCCTGACTGAGCCAGCTTAACCGGTTCGGCGTGTTGATATTTTCATCCCACGCCTTGGGGGATTCATCATCAGCAGGCCCGGGTTGAGTCGAGAGCTTGAGGTTAGCTTGCGCATCATTATCTTCATTCCCGTCTGTGAAATCTTCCGTCATGACGATGCCAGAAGGAATCGGACCGCTGTCGCCACAGAAATATATCCCTCGAAGCATAAGGGATTCTTCATAAGCGCTCCCTTTAAAAATATGGTCTAAATAAAGTTTCAGGCCATTTTTGAGTGTGGAAAATTCATGAGAGAAGATAAGAATGCCAGCGCTATTTTCCTCACAAACTCCTTGGGTAAACATTTCCAGTTGAATATTGGTTAAATCCTCGGAAATACTATGGAACGCCTCATCTACCCAGTGCGGCGCATAGGCCGTATGAAGCGCATAAGGGACAGACCATCCCAGCATATTAGCCTGTTGTTCGGGAGGTAGCTCATGGCAAAAACTTTGAAAACCTGGCAGAAGATCACACTTCGTGACAATAACATACGTGGGTAAGCGAAGCCCGAGAAGGTGCTGCGCTGCCATTAATTTATGAGATAAAAACTTCGCGCGCGCATTGATATTTTCAGGGCTTAACTGTTTACGCCCATATAATTCTGATGCGGGAATGGTGAGAATTAACCCATCAAGAGGGCGCTTTGAGCGATATCGCCCTAACAAGTTTAAAATGGTCTGCCAGCCCAGTTCATCCGCTGAAGTTTTATATTTTTCAACAACCAGGGAGCCATGAATATCCAGCACAATAGCCCGGTTATAAAACCACCAGCGGCAACCGGGGTGAAGGTCCTTAATGCCAAAATCGGGCATGCCAACAGGTAAACCCATACCGGCGGATTCGAGCAAGGTTGATTTTCCCGAGCCGCTCGCCCCAACCATTAAATACCAGGGGAGTTGATATTTATACGTTAAATGGTCCAGGCGCTTTCTTAAAAAGGCAAGGGCACGCAAGAAAGACAGGCTCATGTCACCCACCCGGAAAGTCCCGTTTAATGTCAGGAACTGGGATAAGCGGCCACCAAGAGGGGGCATCCGGTATTCAGGGGTCGGTTTTTCTTTGCGTGCCTTGGGTTTCAGGTCAGGCGCCGGGCCTTTTTTTTCAGCTTGCCTGACGGCATAGGTGGTTATAAATGTCAGGAGGAGGATCACCACCACCGCTAAAAGCGTAACGATTAAAATGACTTCAGGAAGCCGGCTTCCCAGATGGGAAAGGGGTTGTAAAAACGACTTCATGAAAGTCCTATCTGATGAGCCTGGTACAATATGCTACCAATAGATGAATCCATATCCCTGACCAGCTTGTACCATAAGACGGTGGACGCAAAGAGATAGATCCCGAGAATGCCTGCGAAGGTATAGAGCCACAGGCGGATTTCAGGTAACCCCCTGCTTACGGTTGAATCCAGAACATGGTCATAACAACCCGGAATCAAATGCTCGCGTCCCGGGTCATAAAGTGTGGGAGGACGCCGGTTGACCATCATATAAAGTTGCTGGCGATAAAGCCCCAGTTGTTCGGGGTTGGCATCCTCCCCTCGAAATTTACCTTTAAATCCAAGCCCCAGGATCAAAAGATAGACAATAGCCAGGTCAGCCCGCATTGGATCATTGGCAGAAACCAGGTCTTCTATTTTTTGAAAGAGCGACTCTCCGGCAATTTGGGTTTGGAAAAAGCGGCTTTCGAGCAAATTATTTTCCCAACGTTTTTTCCCGGACCAGGGGATATTCAAAAAAGTTTCGTCTGAAAAAGCGACCATAGCGTATAATGCATCCTGGTACGAACTGACGGCAAACTCTCCAGCTTGCATTGTTGAGTGAATAGCTTGCTCTTCTAGAAGTAAGCTTAACCGGCGCTGGATGGCGTTAACGAGGGGATTTTCGGTTTCTTCTTCTGTTTGTTGCTGAAGCTTTAAGGGATCCTTGCCTTCGTTTGCCCGCAACGCAAACTCTTTTTGCCGCAAGAGAAGATTAAAAAACTCGTGAAAGTTTTGTACGAGAAAAGAATGGGAAACAATTTTTGCCCTGCTCATCGTTTAGTTCAGCCCTTTTGCTCTGTCGGCTCATCCTCAAGGGGGTGAGGGCCTTTCGCATAGAGGACAATTCCTGAAGGGCGCTTGTGCGGTTGATCCGCTGCATGGAAAATCATCAGGTTCTCCCCTGGCGTAATATAATGAGGATCCATATAGATACAGTACAATTGAAAGCCGCTGCCAGGCATCAGGTCTGCGAGTTCTTCTTCTTTCAGGATTTCCCGGGCAGCCCCTGTTACGCGCCGCATGCGAGCGGATTCAAGATGACGCTCGGAGGCGATGACGCATTCACGAACCCACTCCGCCATTTCACTGGCATCCATGGTTGGTGGCGTCCGGACGCCTATCAGCAGGTTGCCGCTCCAGGACCGGGGAAGTTTATAATAGAAAAGGCGGTCATTCTGGTTAAAGGGAAGGATGATATAACTTTTTTCAATACTATTGATAATCCGCTCTATCCAGTCGAGAAGGGGATCAATGGTTTTTAATATGTCATTATGATGATAAGAAGGGAAAGCGGGAATCGCCTGGCTTAACCGTAATGTCGCCAGGCGGCCGGCAATCGTACACAAGGCCAGGTACAAGTCGTAAGGATGGGTTTTCCCTGTTCCCACCATAGCTTCAAGGAGAGGCAAGGATTCAGCAAGCGGGCGCAGCAGGTCACCCGTTCCGCGCATCAGTTCTGTTCCGATCTGGGTTTGCCACTTTTCCGCCAGGTAAGAGGCTTTTTCCCGCATTTTCAGGGTTAACGTTGCGCAACGGCCACCTAAGGGGGAATTGTGATGCACAATAAAGCAGGGAGGCATATAAGGCGTCAAAAGATAAGCTTCATCCTGATAAGTAACCCGCGCCAAAGGTATATACTCATACCGGGTGGGCGGCGCAAACCCGGCCATCAAGCTTACTTTTGGCAGTAACCTTGGAATCCGGATCACATTATCCGGGGTATTGTCATCCAGAACTTCCACGCCATCAGCCGATATATAGCGGGGCCATTCGCCCGTAACCGGTGAACTGGTCACCGTCCGTTCGGGAACGGTGAGGTAAACGGTCAGGTCGCCTTTTGACAGATCTTCTTTGAGAAAAGTCAAGTCAAGTTCCAGGGGGAATTCTGAATCGCTGTGACGGTTGATAATGAGGCCATCCGGCATCACGGCGTCAATCTCTAACAGACGGATTAATCCTGCGCCTAAAACAACGGGGTCGAGTTTAAAATGGTGAATTCCCCAATAAAAAGGCGACAATCGGTTCAAGTGGTATGCCAGGATTTGCTGATTGCGCAATTCCAGTTGCTGAAAATGCTGGGGGGATAACAACATGCCTTCATGCCACTGAATTTCTGGTATTACAGGCGTCCTTGCCATTTTATCATCCCCTACTTTGTACCCGGCGTCTAAAAGATAAAAAAAATTTAACAAAAATCTTTTCTTCCTAGTATGAGCAGATTAGATAAATGAGACAAGGGTGTAATCCAGGCTATGATGGGCAATTTAAAAATTTGACCCATCCCGTGGGCAACCCTTATAAACTCCCTGTGCGGTTCAATTTTATTCCCGGCTACGCTGGCGGTTGCTAGGCGGCCGCGAGTCAGAAAGGATGATGATCATGGCTCCTGGTAAGCGTTCACGGGTTTAATGCGTTGAATTTAGATGTATATTTTTTGCCCAGCTTAAACTTTAAAAATGCCATCAAAAATTAAAAGAGAGCAAATTCAATCGTTTATGTCCATCTATTGTATTTTGATATAATGAAAGAATATTTTTAAGTAGTTGTTTTAAAATGATTTATACCCGTGAACGCTTACGGCCCCTGTTACCAAAGATACCATTTTGAAAAAGCTGGAGACCCTTTACTGGAGCGCTTTTCATGACGGAAAATGGCATATCGCCTTACAGGTGGTGGAGCTGCAAGGAAAAAATATTGGCATGTTTGAAAAACCCTGTTTGTCAGAAGTGATGCGCATCACGGGTATGACGGAACAGCAGCGGCAGGATTTGACGGACGCTCGGCAAAGGCTTGATCCTGAGGTGACGCATCCCCCGCCCCCTGTATAGGCTGGAGGCAAGCGCTATCCTGTGTTCCTTTTATATCTATTAGACTCTTTCGAAACCAGGAATTTTGGTCCAGGGCTAGGAAAAAATTTGTGAGTGACCGGAGTGTACATAAGA
>CAYRJJ010000039.1:0-13997 GCA_964424515.1 uncultured Candidatus Finniella sp.
TACGTGAAGGTGGCCGCACTGTTGGAGCGGGAGTTGTCTCAAAAATCTTGAAATAATACTCGAGAGGGACAAAGTTCCAAATATTATTTTTGTGAGTGGGTTAGGGTATAATGGAAAAGCAAAACATAAGAATTAGATTAAAAGCGTACGATCATCGTCTGCTTGATCAATCCGTTAAGGAAATTGTTAATACCGCAAAGAGAACAGGCGCCCAAGTGAGGGGTCCAATACCATTGCCGACGAATATTGGAAAATTTACCGTACTCCGCTCACCTTTTATTGATAAAAAATCACGCGAGCAATTTGAAATTCGAACTCACAAGAGGCTTATCGATATCATTGACTGGTTGCCTCAAACAGTCGATGCTTTAATGAAGCTCGATCTTGCTGCTGGCGTTGATGTTGAAATCAAACTGTAGGGACCGCAAATGATGAGAACCGGACTGATTGCAGAAAAAATTGGGATGACCCAAATTTTTACTGAAGATGGGACCCAAGTCCCTGTAACTGTATTGAAAGTTGATAGCTGCTCAGTTATTGGCATTCGTACAGAAGAAAAGCACGGGTATAAAGCCTTTCAGTTAGGCTCTAAGGTTGCAAAGGCGCAATCTGTGACGAAACCAATGCGGGGCTATTTTGCGAAAGCGGAAGTTGACCCTAAGGTTTATTTACATGAGTTTCGTGTAGATGATGAAACCGCCATGGTTGTTGGTCAAATGATCAGTGCAGACATGTTTGTTGCAGGGCAACTTATTGATGTAACGGGCACGAGTATTGGTAAGGGTTTTGCAGGAGCTATGAAGCGACATAATTTTGGGGGTCTTCGGGCTTCTCACGGTGTATCTGTTTCTCACCGGAGCCATGGATCAACAGGAAACCGTCAAGATCCGGGAAAAGTTTTTAAAAACAAAAAAATGGCTGGCCATATGGGGGCAAGACGTGTTACTAAGTTGAATTTAAAAGTACATAATGTTGATGCAGAACGCGGCCTTATTTATGTAAAGGGAAGTATTCCTGGAGCGCGCGGTAGTATCGTTTATGTGAGAGATGCTATTAAGTCTCCCGTAGAAATAGTTAATTAATGCGTGCCTGTATTGAAAGAAAATGGTATACGACAATGAAGCATGAAATTGTAAACTTGCAAAATAAAAAAATCGGGGAAATTGAGTTGCCAGACTCTATTTTTCAACAACCTGTCCGGCTTGATATTTTATCGCGGGTTGTTGAATGGCAGCTTGCGAAGCGTCGATCTGGCAATCATAAGACGAAAGAAATAGCAGACATCAGTGGTACGACAAAAAAAATGTATCGCCAAAAAGGTACTGGCGGTGCCCGCCATGGAAGCAAAAGAGCGCCACAATTTCGAGGCGGCGCCGTTATTTTTGGACCTGTTGTGCGCTCCCATGCTTATCGTTTGCCCAAGAAAGTGCGGCAATTAGGTTTGAAAACAGTTTTGTCTTCCAAGTTGCAATCGGGCGATGTAATTATTGTTGATAGTTTTGAAATTAATCAGCCAAAGACAAAGAATCTTAAAGCTATTTTAGCTCAATTCGGAACAGAAAACATGGTGTTGATTGATGTTGATACAAACCGCTTGACGAATACAGCCTTAGCTGCTGGTAATGTTATAGGCTTTGATGTGCTTCCTCAAATAGGCGCTAATGTCTATGACATTTTACGTAAAGACAAATTAATTCTGACAGTTGATGCTGTTAAAGCTTTAGAGGCTCGCTTAAAATGACAGTAAAAGACAAGAAAAACGTCGGGCTTTTGGATATCATCCGGTACTCAATTGTTACAGAAAAATCAACAAATTTAAGTAATCATAATCAGGTCACTTTCGCTGTACTTAAAACAGCGACAAAGCCTGAAATTAAAACTGCAATAGAAACTATTTTTGGTGTTTCTGTAAAAGCTGTCAATACTCTTATCCGAAAAGGCAAAACAAAGCGTTTTAAAGGACGGGTAGGGACGCAGGAAGATGTGAAAAAAGCTATCATTACGTTAAATGATGGTCAACAGTTAGATCTTGGGTCAGGAATTTAGCAATGTCTTTAAAAAAATATAAGGCAACGACACCTTCTCAGCGCCAGCTGGTTAATATTGATCGTAGTGAACTATGGTCAGGAAAGCCATTTAAAGGATTGACCGAGGGTAAGTCAAAAACAGGCGGGCGGAATGTTCATGGCCGCATTACTTCCTGGAATAGAGGGGGAGGTCACAAGCAACGTTATCGGCTTGTTGATTTTCGTCGTTCAAAGCTTGACATCGTTGCGACCGTCGAACGATTAGAGTATGATCCGAACCGATCTGCATTTATTGCTTTGATTCGATACGGAGATGGTGAGTATTCTTATATCCTGGCTCCTCAACGCTTAAAAGAAGGCGAACAGGTTATTGCTGGAAACAAAGTTGATATTAAACCGGGAAACGCTTTGCCATTGAAAAATATTCCTGTGGGGACTATAATTCACAACATAGAAACAAAAGTTGGGAAGGGTGGGCAGTTAGCTCGTTCAGCTGGCGCTTATGCTCAAATTGCTGGCCGTGATTCTGGAAATACAATATTGAAATTATCTTCAGGTGAATTACGACTGATCAAAGGAGAGTGCATGGCAACAGTAGGTGCTGTGTCAAATCCGGACCATCAAAACCGCAGTATTGGAAAAGCAGGCCGAAACCGTTGGTTAGGAAAGCGGCCGTGTGTGCGTGGTGTTGCGATGAACCCTATTGACCATCCACACGGTGGTGGTGAAGGGCGTACTTCCGGCGGGCGTCATCCCGTCACCCCGTGGGGAGTTCCGACAAAGGGTAAAAAGACGCGCAAGAACAAGCGTACGACAAAATTAATTATTAGACGCGCTAAGTAACGGAGACGA
Organism: uncultured Candidatus Finniella sp.; assembly: GCA_964424515.1. Classification (GTDB taxonomy): domain Bacteria; phylum Pseudomonadota; class Alphaproteobacteria; order Paracaedibacterales; family VGCI01; genus VGCI01. The sequence goes on from CAYRJJ010000039.1 coordinate 2,880, forward strand.
TTAAGTGCCAAGATCAGTTTGGAAGGGCCCATTTTTTGACCGCTACCTTTTGAAAAAATCAGAAGTAGCCCAAGGATCTGGCCGTAACGATGTCATTAAAACATGGTCCCGGCGTTCGACAGTTTTGCCACAGTTTGTAGGTTTAACATTTGGCGTTCATAACGGGAAAAAATTTATACCTGTGTACGTGACTGAAAACATGGTTGGTCATAAGTTCGGCGAGTTTGCGCCAACGCGCACATATTATGGCCATGGCGCTGATAAGAAAGCGAAAAGAGGCTAGAATGGCACTTCAACCTACGGCAACGGCAATTTTAAAAAATGTTCGCGTTAGTCCACGTAAGCTCAATTTAATTGCTCAATTAATTAGAGGTAAAGATATTGCCAGAGCCTCGGATTTATTGTCAAATTGCCGCAAAAGAGTATCGCTGGACGCTTATAAAACTTTGATGTCCGCTGTTGCAAATGCAGAAAACAATCATGGACTAGACATTGATCGCCTGGTTGTGGATGAAGCCTTTGTTGGGCAATCTTTCGTTATGAAAAGATTTCAAGCGAGAGCTAAGGGACGTGGTGCTGGGATAAAAAAGCTATTTAGCCATTTGACAATTATTGTGCGCGAAAAAGAGGTATAAAATAATGGGGCAAAAAGTAAACCCTATAAGCTTAAGATTAGGTATTAATAAAACGTGGGATTCTCGTTGGTATGCTGAAAAAGACTATGCAAGCTTACTCCATCAAGATTTTGCGATTCGTAAATATCTTATCGAAAATTTGCAGCAGGCCGGCATATCACGTGTTATTATTGAGCGGCTCGCAAGAAAAGCTCGCTTAAATATTTATACAGCCCGTCCTGGCGTCCTTATTGGAAAAAAAGGGGCAGATATTGAAAAATTAAAACAAAAACTGTCGGATCTTACGAAGGCGGATGTCACAATTAATATTGTTGAGGTTCGTAAACCCGAGCTTGATGCAAAATTAATAGCAGATGGCATTGCTCAACAAATTGAGCGGCGGGTATCCTTTCGACGTGCGATGAAGCGGGCAATGCAATCTGCAATGCGATTAGGAGCTATGGGCATTCGTATTAGTTGTTCAGGGCGATTAGGTGGAGCTGAAATTGCGCGAATAGAGGGCTACCGTGAGGGTCGTGTGCCTTTGCATACGTTTCGTTCAGACATCGATTATGGTTTAGGCGTGGCCAAAACGACCTATGGGACATGCGGAGTCAAGGTTTGGGTTTACAAGGGTGAAATATTGGAACATGATCCAATGGCTCATGAAAAAAGACTTAATGAAGGTACAACAGCTCGCTAAAATGGTTAGCATTTATTATTAAAGGAAGAACTTTATGTTAGCGCCCAAAAAAAGCAAATATCGCAAGGCGTTTAAAGGGAAAATCCATGGTATGGCCAAGGGGGGCACAGAGATTAGCTTTGGTACTTACGGATTAAAAGCCTTGCAACCAGAACGTATTACTGCTAGACAAATTGAAGCAGCAAGAAGAGCAATCACACGTCACATTCGACGTGTTGGGAAGGTATGGATTCGTATATTTCCAGACGTTCCCGTATCTGCAAAACCTGCAGAAGTTCGAATGGGCAGCGGTAAAGGGAACCCAGAGTACCAGATATGTCGCGTAAAGCCCGGCAGAATTTTATTTGAATTAGACGGGGTTTTGCCTGAAATTGCGGAGGAAGCTTTTAAACTAGCAGATGCAAAATTGCCGATTAAAACTAAATTTGTAAAACGTATTACTTAGGGTGACGTGTTGTGAAGTATCAAGAAGTACAAAGTCAGTCAATAAGTGAGCTTTATGATCGTTTGTATCACTTAAAAAAAGACTTATTGAATATACGTATTCAGCAGTCAACGGCGCCTGTCTCAAATACGGCGCAAATTCGTAAAAATCGTCGTGAGGTTGCGCGCATTAAAACCCGTCTTACCCAGATGAATAAGAAATAGAGCGGAGAAAATCAATGCCATGTCGCATATTGCAGGGTGTAGTCGTTAGTGACGCAAGTCATAAGACAATTGTTGTTCGAGTGGAAAAAAGCGTAAAGCATCCTGTATATAAGAAATATATTACACGGTCTTGTAAATATGCGGCCCATGATCCTGAGAACGCGCATAAAACAGGTGATATTGTGAAAATTATTGAATGCCGCCCCATATCAAAGACAAAGAAGTGGCATGTTTTAGATGAAACAAAAACCCAAAGTATGAAGGCGGCAAAGCCATGATTCAAGTAGAAACAAGGTTGGAGGTTGCAGATAATTCTGGCGCTCGTGAAGTGCAGTGCATTAAAGTACTTGGTGGTTCAAAGCGCCGTTATGCATCAGTTGGGGATATTATCGTTGTTTCTGTTAAGAATGCTCTGCCGAAAGGGAAAGTCAAAAAAGGAGATGTTCATCGGGCTGTTGTTGTGCGCACAAAACAAGCGATACGTCGTCAGGACGGGAGTGAAATTCAGTTTGATAAAAATGCCGCCGTTTTGATTACGAAGCAAAATGAACCGATTGGGACGCGTATTTTTGGGCCTGTGACTCGTGAGTTACGTTCAGCCCGTCCAGTTAGTTTTATGAAGATTATTTCTCTGGCTCCTGAGGTATTGTGATGACGGCAATAAAATTTAAAATCCGAAAAGGCGACACGGTTATTGTGTGCACCGGCCGCAATAAAGGAACAAAAGGCGAAGTTCTTAAAGTCGTTAAAGATGAAGCTAAGGTTTTTGTAAAAGGCGTTAATGTTGTTAAACGCCATAAAAAGCCGACACAAACGGATGCTGGAGGTATTGTCCAAAAAGAATTGCCGATTCATATTTCAAATGTTGCTTTATTAGATCCAAAAGATGGTTCTGCAACAAAAGTCGGATTTAAGTTCCTGAGCGATGGGACAAAAGTTAGATATGCTAAAAAAAGTGGCGCAACACTTTAAAGAAACGAGAGCAATTATGGCACGGCTATATGATTTATATAAAGATGTGATTCGGGACAGCTTGATGAAAGAATTTAATTATAGAAATATACTTCAAGTTCCCAGGCTGGATAAGGTCGTTATCAATTCATGTGTTGGAGAAGCAACTCAGGACAGTAAAAAATTGCAAACTGTTATTGATGAGCTAACAGCGATTACCGGCCAAAAACCAGTCGTTACGACGGCAAAAAAATCAATCGCGCAGTTTAAGGTGCGTGAAGGTATGCAAATTGGCGCAAAAGTTACTTTGCGGCGGGAAAGAATGTATGAGTTCATGGATAGGCTGGTGAATATTGCGTTACCGCGTGTTCGCGACTTTAGGGGGCTTTCTGCGAAAAGTTTTGATGGGCACGGAAATTATGCCCTTGGAATTAAGGAACAAATCATTTTTCCTGAAGTTAACTATGATAAAGTTGATAAAGTCCGGGGGTTTGATGTTATTATTTGTACAACGGCGCAAACAGATGCGGAAGGTTTGGCATTGTTGAAGGCATTAAATGTTCCGTTCATACAATCTAAGGAATAAGTGAATTATGGCAAAGCAAGGGTCAATTGAAAAAAATAATAGACGAAAGCTGTTAGTAAAAAGTGCGCAAAATCGTCGTAGAGCTTTAAAAAAAATAATTTCATCAAAGGAAATTCACATTGATGATCGTATTATGGCGACATTGAAACTTGCTGAAATGCCCCGAAATAGCTCTTCAACACGGATTCGCAACCGGTGTGTGTTAACCGGGCGTCCCCGGGGGTATCATCGAAAGTTCGGTCTCTCAAGAATTGCTTTGAGGGATTTATGTTCATCAGGATTAATTCCAGGTATTATTAAATCGAGTTGGTAAACAATGCATATTAACGACCCTATTGGAGACATGTTAACCCGTATTCGTAATGGTCAGCGTGTTGGTAAAAAATCTGTTGAATCGCCTTCTTCATTAATGCGTAAGCGTGTGTTGGAAGTTCTTCAAAAAGAAGGCTATATTCGAAATTATCGATCTGAAGAAATTCGTCGGGGCATCGAAAGATTAATTATCGAGTTAAAGTATAATGAAGGCCAGCCTGTCATTGAATCTATTGGGCGGGCATCAAAACCTGGCCGTCGCCTGTACTGCGCTGTAAAGAAGCTAGCAAGTTACCGCAGTGGCCTTGGAATGAGTATATTATCTACTTCAAAAGGGGTGATGTCTGATATAGATGCAAGAAATCAAGGCGTCGGTGGTGAAATAATCTGTCAAGTATTTTAAGGTATTAATTATGTCTCGAGTTGGTAAAAATCCTATAAAAGTGCCCGCTGGCGTTACTGTAACAATTAACGCTAATGTGATAGAAGCCCAAGGAAAAATAGGTAAAGATTCTTACCGATTTCCTGAACAAGTCATTTTAGAGCGCACGGATGGTATTATTATCGTAAAGCCTAAGTCTAGCGCAAAAGGTGCCCAAATGATGTGGGGAACTGCGCAGCGTAGGATTGCGGCAATGATTTCAGCCGTTGATCAAGGGGCGACAGTTAATCTAGAGTTGAGCGGTGTTGGTTATAGAGCGGCTGTTCAAGGAACGAAACTTGTTTTGCAACTTGGTTATAGTCATGATATTGACTATCCTATCCCGCAAGGGGTTATTGTGAAGTGCGATAAGCCTACATCTATCTCTCTTACAGGGCCAAATAAGCAACAAGTTGGTCAAATGGCTGCAGAAATTCGATCTTATCGTGTGCCTGAGCCTTATAAAGGAAAAGGCGTCATTCGCTCCGGTGAATTTGTTGTCAGGAAAGAAGGTAAGAAGAAATAGCCATGTTAACAATAAAAAACTCACATGAACGCCGAAAACAACGCATCCGTACAAAATTGCGTAAGGTAAGCGCAGGGCGCTTAAGGTTGACAGTCTATCGTTCTAATTGCCATATTTATGCTCAAATTATAGATGATGAGAAAGCTGCGACCTTGGCCACAGCTTCAACCGTAGATAAAGATATCAAAAAAACACTTAAGAGTGGTAGCAATAAGGACGCTGCTATTGCAGTTGGTCGATTAATTGCAAAGAGAGCTGTTGAAGCAGGGATCAAAGACGTTTATTTTGATCGATCTGGTTATTTGTATCATGGGCGCGTTAAAGCGCTTGCTGATGCAGCACGTGAACATGGGCTGAGTTTTTAGAAAAAAACCTTTAGGAAAACACAATGGGTAAACTTACCAATTCAGACAAAAACGTTAAAGAAGAGCAAGAGCTGATTGAAAAACTTGTCAGCGTCCGTCGCGTTACAAAAGTTGTGAAGGGCGGGAAAAATCTCCGTTTTTCAGCGCTTGTTGTTATTGGGGATGGAAAAGGCAAGGTTGGTTTTGGCGCCGGGAAAGCGCGGGAAGTGCCTGATGCGGTTCGTAAAGCGACTGAACAAGCCAAGCGCGCTATGATACGTGTTCCTTTACGAGAAGGGCGAACCTTACATCATGATGTTAAAGGAAAGTTTGGTGCGGGAAGCGTAAACTTGCGAATGGCTCCAGCCGGAACGGGCATCATTGCAGGTGGCCCCATGCGTGCGGTCTTTGAAGCCTTAGGGCTTCAAGATGTTGTGAGTAAATCTGTTGGGACATCGAATTATTATAACGTCGTGCGCGCAACATTTGATGCTTTGACGAGTATGACATCACCTCGTCAAATTGCTATCAAACTGGGACGAAAGATACCTGAAATTGTAGCTCGGCGTGATGCTGCCTTAGGAAGGAGATAATTATGGTAGCTGAGGAATCAACAAACACTGAAGGCGCTGACAGGAAAAAGAAAACTGTGGGAACAAAAAAACCGCAGAAGCCTAGTCTAGAACGAAAACTAAGTAAAACAACAATTTGTATAAAGCAAATAGGTAGTCCAATTCGTCGCGATCCTCGGCAGGCCCTTTATCTCAATTCGCTTGGGTTAGGGAAGTTGAATAGGGTGCGTCATATTGTTGATAGTCCTTCGACGCGGGGTTTACTTGATAAATTGCGGCATATGGTTGTCGTTGTTGACCAATAACGAATTGAGACATGAAGATGAGTATTAAGCTAAATCAGATTAAAGATAATACAGGTGCTCGTACAAGAAAGAAGCTATTAGGTAGAGGAATAGGGTCGGGTCTTGGGAAGACTTCTGGGCGAGGGGGTAAAGGCCAGACAGCGCGTTCTGGCGTTGCCTTGAATGGTTTTGAAGGCGGTCAAAATCCTATTTATCGCCGATTGCCAAAACGGGGTTTCGTTAACATTCATGCTCAAACTATGTTTGAATTAACCTTTGATAAAATTAACGCCCTCATTAAAAGCAAAAAAATTGACCCATCTCAACCAATCGACCGGGAAGTTTTAATTTCTTCAGGGGTTATGAAGAAATGGTACGAAGGCATTAGTTTGATTGCCACAGGTAAGCTGGAGCAGAAAGTAAGCCTTGAGATTACCCGGGCATCCGCTTCGGCAAAAAAGGCTGTTGAAAAAGTAGGTGGTTCTATTAAGTTTGCTTAAAAATCAATAACTGGAAGTGAATTAATTCTTTTCTTTAAGTTATCGGCTGAAGCGCTTATAAATACAATGAGATATTGTTATTAACGGTATACTTTAAGGGCTAGGGGAACTATATGTCTTCTGCAATCGAACAGTTTGCATCCAGCGTAAGTTTAAAAACTTTTACAAAAGCGGAAGATTTAAAAAAAAGAATCTGGTTTACTTTAGCTGCACTTGTGATTTATCGCATTGGTACATACATTCCTCTTCCTGGCATTAATCCTGAAGTTATCTCTGAGTTTATCCAAAGGAATGCGGGTGGCTTTTTTGGTATGCTGGACATGTTCTCAGGGGGCGCAATTGGTCGTATGACTATATTTTCCTTAATGATTATGCCCTATATTTCATCAAGTATTATTATTCAGCTCTTAACATCTATTTCACCTCAACTAGAAGCATTGAAGAAAGAAGGTGAATCAGGGCGGCGTAAAATCAATCAATATACACGCTATGGCACCGTTTTGTTAGCAAGCATCCAGGCTTACGGCATTGCGGTGGGCCTGGAAAAAATGACAGGGCATACGGGCGGCTCCGCAGTTCTTGATCCAGGGCTATTTTTTCGCTTGACAACAATGATTACTTTAACGGGTGGTACGTTATTCATTATGTGGTTAGGAGAACAGATTACGTCACGCGGGATTGGAAATGGTATTTCATTACTCATCTATGCAGGTATTGTAGCTAACTTGCCACCTTCCGTATTTAGGACTATTGAGCTGGGCAGAACAGGTTCTTTATCCCTCCTAGTTATTTTGGGCATCTTATTCATGGTTGCTGTTGTTATTGGCTATGTTGTCTTTGTTGAGCGAGCGCAAAGGCGTATTCTCATTCAATATCCGAAGAGGCAAGCGGCTCCGGATCGCCCTGCCACAGCGCAAACAACGCATTTGCCTTTAAAGCTGAATAGCGCTGGTGTTATACCGCCAATTTTTGCTTCTTCATTGTTATTATTTCCGGCAACGATCGCGGGTTTTTCAGCAGGGGGATCACCAGATAGCTGGTTAGGTATGATTGCGGTGTATTTAAATCATGGAACGCCGCTTTATATAACTTTATATGTTTCCATGATTGTGTTTTTTGCTTTCTTTTATACGGCATTGGTGTTTAATCCTGTGGAGACAGCGGAGAATTTAAGGAAGATGGGGGCCTATGTTCCGGGTGTTCGCCCCGGGCCCAGCACAGCAAACTATATTGATTATATTTTGACAAGGCTGACGGCAGTTGGCGCTATCTACTTGGCTTCTGTTTGTATTTTACCTGAATTTATTTTATCACGTGTTGGTTCTTTACCTTTCTATCTTGGTGGAACAAGTATCTTGATTGTCGTAAGCGTAACAATTGATACGATTAATCAGGTTCAGTCTCATTTATTGGCGCACCAATATGAAGGATTAATTCGTAAGTCCCGTGGAAAGGGAAAACGGTAGTATGATTATCGTTTTCTTTGGTCCTCCTGGTTCGGGTAAAGGAACGCAAGCTCAAGCATTAAAAGGGAGATTAAAAGACTTGGTTCATGTGTCGACGGGTGATTTAATGAGACAAGAGATTGCTTCAGGGTCTGACTTGGGCGTCAAGATCCAATCTAAGGTGCAAGGAGGGGAATTCCCAACAGATGATATTGTGATGCAGCTTGTTTCAGATATTATGGGGAAAAATACCCAAAAAGACATTATTTTTGACGGATTTCCCAGAACATTGAACCAGGCTATTGCATTGGATACCCTTCTTGGTGTAGAAAACTTAAAGGTCGATGTTGTATTTGACTTTGATATAGGTGCGCGTGAGCTTATAGAGCGTATTGCCGGGCGATATAGTTGCCAAGGGTGCGGGGTCGTTTACCACGAAAAGAACAAGAATCCAAGGATTGATGGCATTTGCGATCAATGTGGCTCTTGTCATTTTGAAAAACGACCAGATGATACAGCTCAAGTTCTGGAAAGAAGGTTGGAAATTTATCAGGAGCAGACACTGCCTGCAAAACAATATTATGAAGATAAGGGCGTCTTAAAAAAGATTGATGCGTCACTTTCCCAAGGTGAAGTGACGTCTTTTATCAATACAGCCTTATCAGAAGCAGGTTTAATGAGAAGAGGAGAGTAATGTGGCTCGTATTGCTGGCGTCAACATACCGACGCAAAAAAGGGTGGTTATAGCCTTAACGTATATTTACGGCATTGGTCCTGTACGTGCAGAAGCAATAATGAATAAAGCCGGGATTGATTTCAAACGCCGCGTTAACGAATTGTCAGATCAAGAAGTTTTGAAAATTCGTGAAATCATAGACCGGGACTTTAAAGTGGAAGGAGACTTGCGCCGTGAAGTTTCCATGAATATTAAGCGTTTGATGGACTTGGCATGCTATCGTGGATTAAGGCATCGCAAAGGGTTGCCTGTACGTGGTCAACGGACCCATACGAATGCGCGTACTCGCAAAGGCAAAGCTGTTGCCATTGCTGGTAAAAAAATGGTTGGTAAATAAGTAAAGGATAATTGGGGCAATTATGGCACAAAAACCAGTAGGCAGAGTTCGTCGGCGAGAACGTAAAAATATTATTAACGCCGTAGCTCATATTAATGCAACTTTTAATAATACTGTCATAACGATTGCAGATGAACAGGGGAATGCTATTTCCTGGTCTTCTGCAGGGACAGTGGGCTTTAAGGGTTCGCGCAAGTCAACCCCTTATGCGGCGCAGATCGCTGCGGAAGATGCTGGCAAAAAAGCATCAGAACATGGTGTGCGTAATATTTCTGTTATGGTAAAAGGGCCTGGCTCAGGGCGGGAAACAGCTTTGCGAGCTTTGCAATCCATTGGTTTTAATGTAACGATTATTCGTGATGTATCGCCTGTGCCTCATAATGGCTGTCGGGCGCCAAAACGCCGCCGCGTATAGTTTGAGCGGTCGGGCTTGAGGCCGATAATGCTTTAATGAATTTAGATTTTAGGAGTGGGGAAGACAAGTGCTTCAAAAAAATTGGCAATCATTAATTAAACCCTACAAGCTGAATGTTCAGTTTGTTGATCCGGAATTGCGTGAAGCAGAAGTTATAGCAGAACCTTTGGAAAGAGGATTTGGGACAACACTGGGTAACTCTTTACGTCGTATCCTCCTTTCTTCTATACAAGGAGCAGCTATTACGGCTGTAAAGATTGAAGGGGTGCTTCATGAGTTTTCTACTATTCCAGGCGTATTGGAAGATGTAACGGACATTATTCTGAACCTCAAAACCGTTGGCGTTCGGTTGCATTCTGAGACGCCAAGAAAAATCCGATTAAATGTGACGCGCAGCGGGACTGTCAAAGCGGCCGATATTTTGTGTCCTTCTGAAGTAGAAATTCTAGACCCTGATATTGTTATTTGTACTCTTGATGAAGGCGGCAAGTTGAATATGGAATTAACGGTTGAATTAGGAAAAGGCTATGTTCCGGCAGGCCAATTGGTTCAAGAAGATAAGCCAATTGGCGTTATCCCCATAGATGCTATTTTTAGCCCGGTTAAAAAGGTTAGTTTTCGCGTTGATCAAACGCGCGTTGGTCAACGAACAGACTACGATAAATTGACAATGCGTGTTTTGACAGATGGTTCCATCAAACCCGATGATGCGGTTGCTTTGGCTGCGCGTATTCTCCAGGACCAACTGCAACAGTTTATCAATTTTGAAGAACCCAAGTACGCGGAAAGAGCCTCTGAAGTATCTGATTTACCCTTTAACCGTAACTTATTGCGTAAAGTAGAGGAACTAGAGCTTTCCGTACGCTCCGCCAACTGCTTGAAGAACGAAAATATCTTGTATATTGGCGACCTGGTTCAAAAGACTGAAAATGAAATGTTAAAGACGCCAAACTTTGGACGCAAGTCATTAAATGAAATTAAGGAAGTTCTTGAAGGCATGGGACTTACATTGGGAATGCTGATTCCAAATTGGCCGCCTGAAAATATCGAAGAACTTGCAAAGAAGCTAGAGGATCCTTATACCTAAGTATTAAGGCGCTTAAAGAATTGAGCGTAACGTTTTGGAGATTTAGAAAATGAGACACGGATTAAGTGGCAGGAAACTCAACCGGACAAGTGCCCATAGAAAGGTGCTCTTTGCTAACCTTGCTCAAGCTTTAATTGAGCATGAGCAAATTACAACAACCTTACCAAAAGCAAAAGATTTACGTCCCATTGTTGAAAAATTGATTACCTTGGGTAAGAAAAAAACTTTGGCTGCAAGACGCCAAACCATTTCTCAAATCAGGAATGAATGCCTGGCAGCCAAGCTTATGGGGCCGTTGGCAGATCGGTATAAAGCGCGTAATGGTGGGTATGTCCGTGTTATAAAGGCAGGTTTTCGGTATGGTGATAATGCGCCTCTGGCAATCATTGAACTGGTTGACCGTGATCAAGCCGCTAAGGGCGCAAAGGATTTGGAGCGTCGTTCTTCTAAAGAGCAGGTTCAAGAATCTGCTGCTTAAAAAAACCGGAGAGTATTTACAAAAGCGACCCTTTTTCCAAAGGGTCGCTTTTTTTGTGATATCTAGTGTCTGACAGGAAACCTCCGAAATGCTTGCTCCGTAAGGCTTTGAGGCAATTTTCCGTGAGCGAGGATTTGACCAGCGTTGCGCCTTTTTAAT
>CAYRJJ010000040.1:0-13977 GCA_964424515.1 uncultured Candidatus Finniella sp.
GCACCAGCGGCGCTGCCGCCACCGATTGCGTCACGACCTATTAGCTTTAACGCACCAGCGGCGCTGCCGCCACCGATTGCGTCACGACCCATTAGCTTTAACGCACCAGCGCCAGCGGCGCTGCCGCCGCCGATTGCGTCACGACCCATTAGCTTTAACGCACCAGCGGCGCTGCCGCCACCGATTGCGCTATCACCCCTGATATCGCCGCCGCTGTTGCCACTGCCGCTCTTGCCACCCCGGCCAATTGCGCGTCTGGCACCCCCGCCTGTCATGCCTCTCACGCGCCTGCGGCCTATCGCGCCGCTTCCTATTCCTAAGACTGTATCTATCAGAGCTGCCAGAGCTGCGTCCCAAAGAGTTATGGCGTTCCCGCCAAAGCAGAAGCCTGTTTCGATAGCCGCTCCTTTAGCGCAAAAGCCTCTTAAATTCGGGATTGACCCCATTCCGGTGGTATCCCCTGTGATGGCTCTCGGTCGTGCTTTAAAAGCTCCGTCTGCCAAAAAAATGTCTGCCTCTGCCGTTATAAAACCCGCCGTTGCTGTCGTAAGGCCAAGCCTACCAAGAGTTTTACATCCCGATGCAAAGTCTAGGACGCTTCGGGGGGCTATAAAAAAACTGGCGCTTACGAACGGATATTTAAATCCTGGGCAATACAGGCCAACCCCAATGGCAAGTCCAGACATTCCTCCTGTCATTAAGCCACGGCCTTATGGTTCGTTTCCAACCAGCCAATCCTTTTACTTGCCTGATAAACCACCGGAAGGGGATACATCTCTGGTAGCGCAGATTCAGGAGCATCTCGAAAGACATCCTCCCATAGATGATCCTGATGAAGTTATTGCGGAAGATCTTTCAGTGAAGGATGCGAAGGAGCGATAAGGCTCAACTTTGACAGGAGAGTACAAATTTGTTTCGCCCCTTTCATCCGTGCGGTTAGTGAATCCCAGGGTCGGATAAGAACCAGCTTATGATCAGGGCGAAGCTTTGCCGTTCCCTTTTGAGATTGGATAAAATCAAGTAATCCCTGAATATTCGGGAATTGATGACCCCGAAAAACGATTAAGGCCCCTTTTGGTCCAATATCCAGTTTTTCAATGCCGGCCTGGCGACACAGCCCTTTCATTTCAATCAGTTCGAATAAATTGGATACTTCGCCGGGTAAGGGGCCAAAACGGTCGATCATTTCCGCCGCGAAGGCATCAATTTGATCCCGGTTATCCAGGGTTGCAATCCGGCGGTAAAGTCCAAGCCGCAAGCTTAAATCGGCAACGTATGTTTCCGGTATCAATACAGAGGCTCCCATATTAATTTGAGGCGCCCATTCGCAGCTGGAGGTAGTCCCAAATTCTTGCTCTGCCCGAACCATTAGGATCGCCTCTTGCAAGAGGTGCTGATATAATTCTACCCCCACTTCCCGCATATGCCCGGATTGCTCTTCTCCTACAATATTGCCCGTACCCCGGATATCCATGTCATAACTGGCCAGAGTAAAGCCCGCGCCCAGGTTATCCAGCGTCTGCATGACCTCCAGGCGCTTGGTCGCATTAGCGGATAAAATTTTACCTTCTGGTAAGGTCAGGTAAGCATATCCTTGCGTCTTTCCACGCCCCACCCGGCCGCGCAACTGATACAATTGCGCCAAACCGAACAGGTCTGAGCGATGGATAATCAACGTGTTGGCTGTTGCAATATCAATTCCTGATTCCACAATGTTGGTTGATAAAAGCAAGTCATAGGCTCGATCATAAAAGGCGTTCATGACTTCTTCCAGCTGGGTCGGGTTCATCTGGCCGTGCGCCGTAATGAGGCGAATTTCAGGGATAAGTCCTCTTAACTGCGCCTCTAATTTTGCTAAATCATCCAACCGCGGGCTTACGTAAAAAATTTGCCCGCCCCGGTAATATTCCCGTAAGACGGCTTCACGAATAACCACGCTATCATAAGGCATGACAAATGTGCGAACCGCCAAACGGTCAATGGGCGGCGTCGTGATCAGGCTCATTTCCCGCACGCCGCTTAAAGCAAGCTGGAGGGTTCGCGGAATAGGCGTTGCCGTTAAGGTCAGGACATGCACGTCCGTACACATCTTTTTCAATTTTTCTTTTTGCTTCACGCCAAAATGATGTTCCTCATCAATGATGAGCAACCCAAGATCCGTGAATTTCGTTTTATCTGATAATAAAGCATGCGTGGCAATGATAATCTGAACCTTTCCTCCCGCTACATCCTGGCGAATTTTCGTGGCGTGAGCCGACTTCACCAACCGGGAGATTTGCTCCACCCGGTAGGGAAATCCTTGAAACCGGTCGCGGAATGTGCGGTAATGCTGGCGGCATAGCAAGGTTGTTGGCACAATAATGGCAACCTGCTTGCCTTGGGAAACAGCGACAAAAGCGGCGCGTAAAGCAACTTCTGTTTTTCCAAACCCGACATCTCCACAAACCAGGCGGTCCATAGGTTTACCAGACGCCATATCATTTAAAACTTCTTCAATCGCCCGTTGCTGATCTTCTGTTTCCAGATAAGGGAAACGGGAGCAAAATTCTTCATATAATACGGGATGCCTCTCAAGAATTTTCCCTTCATGCAAGGCCCGTTCCGCTGCAATCTTAATCAGATAATCAGCGACTTCCCGAATCCGCTTTTTCACCTTCGCCTTGCGCAGTTGCCAGGCGGAAGAGCCAAGGCGATCCAGCTGGGCTGCTGCGCCGTCACTGCCATAACGGGTGATCATTTCAATATTTTCAACAGGCAGGAAAAGCTTGTCGCCGCCGTCATAAATCAGACACAAGCAGTCGTGAGAAGCCGCGCTTACGGAAATGGTCATCAATCCTTCATATCGGGCAATGCCATGGTCCCGGTGAACCACCAGGTCGCCAAGCGTCAATTGAGCGGCTTCAAGAAAGAATGAGTCCGCCTTACGCCGTTTAGAACGTGATCTGGCAACACGGTCACCCAGGAGATCTTGTTCACTGATGACCACAAGGGCTGGTAATTCAAAGCTCCGCTCCAGCGGATAAATGAGGGCAAAATTTGCGCCAGGGGGGGCGTTCGAGGAAACATTGTCAGAAATACCGGAAGGCCAGGCATCAACAGTTTGAACCTTCTCAATTTCATGCTCGCGTAAAATTGTCATCAGACGATCCCGCGCGCCTGCTGTAAAGCAGGCGAGGACAACGGGCTTCTTATTGTGGCTTGCATCATCCAGGCGTTGCGATAAAATCTCAAAAGCCTTGCTTCTTGCCGTACTCTGGACAGCTCCAAAATCCGTCAGGGGTTTGCCGTGGCAATCCTGTACCCCATACCTTACAGGCACAGGGGCAGTATTTGTGTCGTTCTGCTCCTCACCATGAGGGTTAGGGGCTTGAAAAGGCGTTACTTTTGACCAGTTTTTTGTTTGAAGGAAGTCCGCCCACTCGTCAACCGTCCAATACAAGAGTTCGGGCGCCAGGGGGCGGTAAGCCGCGCCTTGATCTCCCGGGACAGGCATTGTGCGCGCTTGATAGTAATCTGCTATGGTTTGCAGCCGCGCAGATACAGCCCCTTCGACGCCTTCTTCACTATAAACTTGGGTCTCCTCCGTCATATAATCCAGCAATGTTTCACATTTTGAAAAAAACAAGGGAAGCCAATGCTCCATGCCCCCATACTTGCGTCCCGCTGACACGGATTCATATAAAGGGTCATTCGTGACCCCGAATAATTCCCGGTACCGCGCCCGAAAATGGCTAATCCCTTCTGAGTTGAGCGTCAGCTCACTCACCGGTTTTAAAACAACCTTGTCTAATGGGCTTAAGGTGGTCTGGGCCATCGCATCAAAGGCTCTTAAGTGGTCAACTTCATCGCCGAAAAAATCAATGCGAATGGGATCAGCGTTCCCTATCGGGAAGAAATCAATAATGCCTCCTCTTACGGCGTATTCTCCAACGTCACGCACTGTCTCTGACCGGACATATCCCATTTTAGCAAGAAAAGTGAGTAAATGATCACGGCTTAAAGATTGGCCGGGTTGAATGCGCAATGACTGGCCTTCTAAAGCGCTTTTTGGAGGGAGGCGCTGTAAAAGCGCTGCAACGGAAGCGACGACGCAATAGGAAGGACCAGGTGAAGCCTCCAATAACTTTGTTAAAGCATCAATGCGTAAGGTCATGACATCTAAGCCCGAAGATACGCGGTCATAAGGCAGACAATCCCAGGCTGGAAAATAAAGAGGACGGATATCCGGCGCAACAATGGTTAACTGTTCAACCAGCCGTTGGGCTTTGGATTCCGTTGCGCAAATATACAATGTCGCCTGGCGGCGGAAAAGGGAATGAAGAATAAGCGCTTCTGCGCCATCCGGGACGCCCGTATAAATTTGTTTTAGCGGCATTGATGAAAATCCCGAATGTGGCGAATGATCGGCTCATTTTCTGGAATGGGCCGTTGGCCTGTGATCCACGCAAAAAGATCTGCATCCGCATGCTCAAGCATATCTTGATAAGCCTGGAGAGCCGCCAGTGAGAAAGTTGGTAAAATGGCCTCAGCAAAAGGACCCAGCAAGAGATCATTCTCCTGTGTCCCGCGGCGCCAGCTTTGATAGATGAGTTTTTTTCTTAAGTCCATAGGGTTGTTATAGACTTTTGCCGTCTTGATGGCAAGAATTGAGGCATCAAGGATTTTCAAGGTCAAAAGTATGAACAGGTTTCGTTATATAGTTTTTTGCGTATTGGCGGGCTAAGGTTGTTTTTCCAGCCTGACGTGGCCCCAGGATACCACATATAGCGTGGACCTTCATCTGGATTTCAATCTGCTTTAAAAAGAAAGGGCGTTGCATTTTCACCTTGTAAATTCGAAGGGGAAGTTCTAATTTTCAAGGTATTTTTGAAAAAAGAAAGGAAATTATAGAGCTGGATTTTCTCCAGGTTTCAGGAAGGGCTTTCCAACTGTTTTTGCTGCTGACGTTGCCACATGGCGGCATAAAAGCTTTTTTTAGCCAGGAGGTCGCTGTGCCGACCGCGCTCAACGATCTCACCCTGCTCAAGAACAAGAATCTCATCCGCATCAATAACCGTAGAAAGGCGATGAGCGATAATGACTGTACTATGGTTTGCGGAAAGTTCTTGCAGGTTGGTTTTTATTTGTTTTTCGGTATGGGTATCCAGCGCGGAAGTCGCTTCATCAAATAAGAAAATAGGAGGGTTTTTCAGAAGCGTCCGGGCAATAGCGATGCGTTGTTTTTCGCCCCCTGATAATTTAAGCCCCCGTTCTCCAACACGGGATTTATATTTTTCGGGCAGGCCCATGATAAAGGTATGAATGTGCGCATGACGGGCAGCGTCTTTAACTTGAGCATGAGTAGCGTGCGGGTTCCCATAAGCGATATTATATTCGATGGTCTCATTGAACAGAACGGTGTCCTGGGGAACAACGCCGATGGCCTGGCGCAAGCTTTTCTGGGTGACTTCCCGGATATTTTGACCATCTATAGTAATGCGTCCGGCTGTTACATCATAAAACCGGAAGAGGAGCCGGCCAATCGTCGATTTTCCGGAACCGCTGGCTCCCACAATGGCGACGGTTTTTCCGGCAGGCAAGTGAAAGGATATATGGTTCAGGATAGGGCGGTCAGGCGTATAAGAGAAGCTGACATTATCAAATATAATTTCTCCTGCGCTCACGTTGAGGGGAGGGGCGCCTTGCTGGTCTTGAATTTCCGCAGGTACATTGAGCAAATCAAACATAGCTTCCATATTCACAAGGGATAATTTAACTTCACGATAAGCAAAACCAAGGGTAAACAAAGGGATATAAAGTTGAAGGAGATAGGTGTGGATAGCGGCAAAGTCTCCTACCGTCATTTTTGCTGTAGTAACAGCATCGCCAGCCATCAACATGACCATCACCAACCCTGTAGAAATAATGAGGGCTTGCCCCGCATTAAGAAAGGAAAGCGACAGCTTGCTTTTAATGGCGGCCGTTTCATACTCTTTGAGAGCTGAATCAAACCGTGAAGCCTCATGGGACTCGTTGCCAAAGTACTTGACCGTTTCAAAATTGAGCAAGCTGTCGATGGCTTTTGTATGGGCTTCTGAATCTGTGGCATTCATGGTTCGCACAAATTCAATCCGCCATTCCGTAACCAGGAGGGTAAATATGATATAGGCGATCATCGTGGTGAGGGTAGTAAGGGAAAACCGGTAATCATAAAGAACCCATAGAATAATGCCAACCAGTAAAATTTCGATAAGGGTGGGAATAATATTGAAGGTTAGAAATTGGAGAATGGTTTCAATCCCTTTGGTTCCGCGTTCAATGGCGCGACTGAGTCCCCCGGTTTGGCGTTCTAAATGGTAGCGCAATCCCAGGTTGTGAAGATGGTGAAAAACGGATAAGCCAACCTGACGAATGGCCCGCTGGACAACCGTGGCGAAAATGCCATCCCGGATTTCAGCAAAAAGGGCTGAAACAAGCCGTGCAACCCCATAGGAAAGGATTAAAATGACAGGGAACGTCATCATGCCTTGGTGAAGAGCGGAAAGCGAATCAATGGCGCCCTTAAAGAGAAGAGGAACGAGTAATGTGGCCCCTTTTGCGATGATAAGGGAGACAAAAGAAATGATAACACGCGCCCGGATCCCGGGTACGGACTGAGGCCATACATAAGGCAGTAATTTACTTAAGGAAGTCCGGCCATCGTGTTTTAATAAAATATTATTCGGGGTGGGTGTAAACGCCATGCGCTCCCTCTTTTTCTAGCTTGTAGCCTGAGTATAAACCTGCCTTTTGAATAGGGCACAATGTTTTTTCTTTTTTTTCAAGTTGTGTTAGGATAGGGTGTGACGTTGTCGACAATAAGGATTGTTTGTGTGTGATTGCCTACTTATGAATTTAAATCCCAGTGCGCCTCAACATATCCGATCCATTCTCATTATACTTAAAAAGTAGGAAGAAAGCATGAAACAAATGCAGGGTGTTGGTTTGTCCTCCTATGCGGACGGTGTGGAAGTTCCCCTTTCTCCGGTTAAAGCGATCAAGACCATTGACGAGCAGTATGCTTATTGGCGGCTGCGGATCCTTTATAGCATGATTTTCGGGTATGCCGCCTTTTACCTTGTCCGGCAAAACCAGTTTTCCTTGGCGATGCCCCTTTTAAGCGGGGAGTACGGGTATACCAAAACGCAACTGGGCAGCATTATCACCATTTGGTCGGTTATTTACGGCATTGGCAAGTTTGTCAATGGTTATTTCAGTGACCGGTCAAACGCGCGTTATTTTATGACCATTGGGCTGCTTGGATCGGCTGTAACATGTTGTATCTTAGGGTTTGGGACAAGCCTTTACTATTTCGGGTTCTTCTTCGCAATCAACGCCTGGTTTCAATCCATGGGGTGGCCGCCGGTTGCGCGCCTTCTTGCGCATTGGTTTAGCCCGAATGAACTGGGAACGAAGTGGGGTTTTACCATTGTTTCCCACCAGATGGGGGGAGCCATTATTACCTTTATGGCAAGCATGCTTATTGAGTATCACGGATGGCAATCCGCTTTTATTGTTCCTTCTATTGTGGTTGTGGGAATTGCGGTTGTTTTGTTTAACCGCTTACGGGATACTCCTCAATCCATTGGGTTGCCACCGATCGAACAGCACCACGGGTTAGCCAAAAATCCTCAGGAAGAGAAGGAAGAGCGCCTTGCGCCAAAAGCGCTTATCAAACTGGTACTCAGCAACCGGCTGTTGTGGTATGTGTGCATGGCCAATATGTTCTTCTATGTTGTCCGGTTGGGCATTGTGAATTGGGCGCCAACTTTTTTGAGGGAACTCAAAGGAGCGTCTTTGATCTCTTCCGGGTGGCAAGTCATCGGGTATGATATTGCCGGGATTTTTGGCGGCATTGCGGCCGGATGGATTTCAGACCGCTATTTTAAGGGGCGGCGGGGTCCCGTCAGCGTTATTTATATGGTCCTTCTTATAGGGTGCTTGTGCTATTTATGGTGGATTCCAGGGGGAAACCATATCATGAGCGCATTAACAATGATGGCGCTGGGATTTTTGGTCTATGGCCCTCAAGTCCTTGCGGGCGTCGCTTCCGCTGATATCGTCTCCAAGAAAGCTGTGGGAATGGCAAATGGATTGACGGGCACATTTGCCTATTTGGGGAGTGCCCTCAGTGGTATTTGCGTTGGCTGGATTGCGGATCACTACGGATGGAACGGCGGTTTTATATTCTTTATTACAGCTGCCTTCCTTTCTACCTTTTTCTTTTCCCTCACTTGGGGATACCGGGCTAAAGTGCTGGAAGACGTAGAAGCTGAGATGTAGCCATTCGCACTGACATTTTACAATCTTTCGCATCGTGGTTTGGTTTTAGAGCCACGTCCCCTGATGATTTCTTTCTTGAGTTCAACGCTTTTGTGCGATATATTTTTCAATCATGAAGGAAGAATTTAATTATCGGTTACCAGGCGCGCCCCTCAATTTCCGACCCCCTAAGACAATTGTTTTAGTTGGCCTTATGGGAGCCGGCAAAACCAGCATTGGCCGACGCCTTGCAAAGCGGTTGGAGGTTCCTTTTTTTGATTCTGATATGGAAGTTGAATCAGCCGCGGGGTGCCATATCAAGGAAATTTTAGACCTGTTTGGAGAAGATGCTTTTCTTAATGGGGAATACCGGGTCATTACCCGGTTGCTTGAACAAGACCCTCATGTCCTCGCAACGGGAGGGGGATCTTTTATGAATCCTCATACGCGGCTGCAAATTAAGGAAAAAGCGATTTCTGTTTGGCTAAAAGCGGATCTGGATACCCTTGTAGCCCGGGTTTCAAGGCGTACAGACCGTCCGTTGCTGGAAGATGCGACGCAGCACCGTACAACGCTTGAAGAATTTATTGCGGAGCGTTATCCCGTTTATGGAGAAGCTAATGTTATTGTTCAAACATTTGATGAACCGACCAACACGACAGTAGACCGCGTCATTACCGCGCTGGCGCAATATATCCGTGATAACTATCCCGCGCAGTATGTCCTAAAAGCATTTTAACAAGGTTCTTCCTAAAAGAATGGTTCTATACCAGGCTGAAATGTTATCAATATCTAACTGTGTTGTTTATCCTTGCGTGCATAAGCGTGCATTAATGATTTTTGGTTTGAAATTTTTATAAAAAACAATGAAACATCGTCATAACGGGCGCCCATAGGGATCCAAGCGCCCAGGGGTGCGGCAATTGTAGGTCGCAAAATATGATACAAGCAGGTTTAACCTTATTGGCTACCGGTATAGAGTGAGATAGAAGCCATTTATTTAAAGTCGTGTTATCTTTACTCTTTTGTGAAAAGTTTTTATGATAATAAGACCGCGGATTAAGTGAGGATTGAAGAGAGTGGAATATTGATGACGAAACGCCATAAAATCAGATGGATTCTCGTCCTGTTAGGAGGAATCGTTCCGTTAACGGGTTCAAGTATTTTGGCAAGCAAAAAGGTTCATTCCGTTATTTCAAGCGATACGTTGCACTGTAAAACCTCGTTAGAGAAATTTCTCCTGCGTTTAAAGAAGTATTCGGCGCAGCGGGGGAACCAGGCTTATTATGAAGATCTTTATCAACAGACCCGGGATTTTTTAAATACCGTCGAGAACCTTCCTCCCACTTTATCGCGGCTAGACAAGTGTGAAAACTTTCTCAAGGTGATTCAAGATATTACGGGAATCCATAATATCGCTACGGATTTAGCGCCCATGCCTCACGATTCAGGTTCGCAAAGAGGAAACTTGACAAGGCCAGCTTTGGAGACAACGCCCGGCAGACCATTGCGCCAGCCTATACGGTACGTGTATGATGAGGGGGCTTCCGGGCAGACGAAAGAAGCGGTTGAAGAGGCGGAAAAACCCGAGGAATTTGAATTCATTTCAAGCCCTGGCCTCCGCTTGTCCGGGACAAAAAGACCTCCAGATGTGGAAGAGATGAAAGAAATTGAGTAAAGGGCTGATTTTACAAAAAGAATTTTTCCCTATTATCATTAATCAGGATCGTTATCCCTCAGCATGATCTTAATACTCGTATTTATTATTCTTCTCTTACTTATTGGAACAGGGTTTTTGTCAGCGTCTGAAACCGCCATCACGGCGGCCTCAAAAGCAAAGCTCCATCATATGGCCAAGCGGGGGGATAAAAAGGCTATCCATATCCGCTACTTACAGCAGACGCCGGGTTTAACATTGAGCGCCCTTTTGATGTGCGGAACAGTGTTTATCACGTTTGCGACGTCGTTAATGACGGAAGTGATTGACCGCATTTTTCAAGAGGGCAGGGGGGTAATTTATGCGCCCATTGTCGCAAGCGCCTTGATTGCCGTTTATGCGGAAACAATGCCCAAAATTATTGCGGTGAACCAGCCAGAACGGGTCGCCCTTTTTTTAGCGGCTCCCATGGGGCTTATTTCTAAAATCTTCCGGCCGTTAACGATCGCCATTACTTCTATTGCGCGTGTTACCTTAAAACTGTTCCGGTTCAATGTTCGGGTGGTTTCAACGTCCCATGCGACTGTGGAAGAGCTGCGGGGGGCCATTGATCTTCATCACGGCCCAGGGCAAGACGTACCGCATGAGCGGGCCATGTTGAAAAGTATTCTGGATTTGGGGTCAGTCCAGGTGGGTGAAATTATGATCCACCGCAAAAACGTCACCATGATTGATGCGCAGGATTCCCCCGAAGCTATCGTTGAACAGGTGTTGGCCTGTCCTTTTACGCGCGTTCCCTTATTTAAGGATGATCCTGATAATGTGATCGGGGTGATTAATGCCAAGGCCCTCTTGCGGGCTGTTCAAGCCCAGGGGGGGCAGGTAGGCAAGTTGGACATCACCACCATTGCGAGTGCACCCTGGTTTGTCCCAGAAAGTACGGACTTGCTTGAACAGTTGCAAGCTTTTCGCCACAGACGGGAACATTTTGCCCTCGTAGTAGACGAATATGGGTCGATTATGGGAATTGTGACGCTTGAGGATATTCTGGAAGAAATTGTAGGAGATATCTCAGACGAACATGATGTGACCGTGCGCGGCGTCCGCGCCCAGGAAGATGGGTCCTACATTGTTGACGGGAATGTTACAATCCGTGACCTGAACCGTCAATTTGAATGGGATTTGCCGGATGAAGAGGCTGCCACCATTGCCGGTTTGGTTTTATACGAGGTACGCCTGATTCCAGAGGTGGGGCAGACCTTTATGTTAGCGGGCTTCCGGTTTGAAATTTTACGCCGCCATCGGAACCAGATCACCCTTTTGCGCATTATTCCTCCCATGCGGGGCTAATAATACTATGGGGAATGCCATTTGTATGCGCTATGTCAATTTGACATGAACTTTTTAATATTTTTTTTCTAATCTTATTCAACGATGTATGCGTTCACTGGGTCAACCGTCGAATTGAGGCATCTCTTTTATGCCCGGCTTAAACCTTGATAGGCATTAAACATCCTGAACTTTCTCAAAAACAGGGACATATTACCAGGATGATTAGGCTCCATTAAAGCCCCGGGTATGCTAGGTCAATGACTTTACCTTTATGGTAGGCGGGAACCAGGATATTTATGACGCCTGAACTTTATAAAGGTCAGGCTCGCCAGCGGGGTAAAGGGGCATTGTGAAAACAGGGATGCTTTTTACAAAAGCGTTTGGCGTCATGGGTCTGCCTGTCAGGTACCCTTGAATAATTTGTCCTCCTAAGCGCTTGACCAATGTGAGCTGTTCCAGGGTTTCAACCCCTTCACAAACAACGGTGACGTCAATCTCTCGAGCAAGCTCAATAAGAGAGCGCAAAATAAGGCGAGCTGCAGGAATGAGAGGAGCTTGCTGGACAAAGCTTTTATCTATTTTAATTCCATCTGCAGGCACATTGACCAAGTATTGCATGGTGGAATACCCTGTGCCGAAATCATCTAGATATACCTTCAGTCCTTTCGATTGAAGAAGCCGCACGGCGTTGGCCAAATTGGTCATATTGGTAACGGGCGCAGATTCCGTAATTTCAATCTCAAGTAAATAAGGGGGGATACCTGCTGTAGAAACCATATTTAGGATATGCAAGGCAAAAGCGCCATCGAGGATAGTAGGGGATACGTTAATAGCGAGTGGCAAAGCCCCCTCACCCGCATGGCTTAAATAATGGATCACTTTATTAACGAGCCATACAGTTAAGGGCCGCATGAGATTATGGGTTTCAGCCAATGAGACCCACCGGTCAGCTGCAATCAATCCTTCAACGGGATGTTGCCAGCGGAGTAAAACTTCTGCGCCCACGGTTTGATGCGTGCGGGCGCAAACCTTTGGCTGAAAGACCATTTGAAGTTGCTGTGTCATTAAGGCTACGCGCAAGTCATGAACCAAGTTATGGCTACTCGTAGGGGTCTGATTAAGGCATTTAAGTTGAGTCATGATTCAAAAATCTCCTATACCTTAAATTCTAAGCATCAATATCCACGTTGCCACTGCGACTTGATATCACAGCCCTTTCATTTTTAATCTCTTAGGGTCTCATTCCCCGCTGCTTGCGGCGGAGTTGTTCATTTTGCAAGAATTATATATCTTTATACAGCCATGGGTGGCTGTTCTACTCAAAAGTCATTTAGGGACACAAAGATGACCCCATGAATAAGTAACACATTTTTTTGATTCATGCTGGGTATAATTCTGATATGGATATCCCATATCATTTTTACAAGTTGTAACCCAATAAATAGTGAAAAAACTTCTCAAATAATTTGAGATACTTTAACTTACCGAGAAAATATAAAAATAGCAAGGATAAAAGGGCGCAAGAAATATTTTTTGGTTTGTTGATTGTATAATTTCATTAAGAATTCTTGGCAAAACAAGAACCCTGTAAAATAGACTTCTTTCGAATTCAAGAATTTTGGTTCAGGCCTAGAAAAAATTTGTGAGTGACCGGAGTATACATAACCTGAACTCGATATAAGAAGGAAGAAATTGAGAGAATAATAATTTGAAAATCAATAGGTTATTACACCTATCAAGGCGATAGTATCTTGCTTATCCTCTATTTTGTAAAGAAATTTTGCCCGTTTATACATGTAAAATTTACAATATGTTGATTCAAAATCATATTTTTCTTCCTTACGTCGAACTCAGGTTACATAAGAGTATATGAGGATCACGAACAAATTTTTGACGACGCCACGGACCAAAAGGCG
Organism: uncultured Candidatus Finniella sp.; assembly: GCA_964424515.1. GTDB lineage: Bacteria > Pseudomonadota > Alphaproteobacteria > Paracaedibacterales > VGCI01 > VGCI01. The sequence continues at coordinate 13,186 of CAYRJJ010000040.1, forward strand.
AGGGTTTCCAAAGAGTCTAATGAACAACCATGCTGCATTTTATTGATTCCATGGTCTTTTCATTTTCTATTTTTTGTTCTAATTTTTAGCGCGTTCAGGACACTGTTAACTTTTTTGCTTTATCCTCAAAAGAATAAACAGGATTTTTCATTAAGGTTACTCAATCGTGTGGTGGAGATTGTTGGGGATCATACTTTTCTATACGGTGGTAGGGGAGGGCGTGGCAATACAAGAATTTTCCCCCGTGCCTGTTAGAGAGGCAGATCCTGTTCAGCCAGTTAAAACGCACGAGAAGAAAAAGCCCACAAAATCAAAGAAACACAAAGTCAAAAAGCACAAGTCAAAGAAACACAAAGTCAAAAAGAACAAGTCAAAGAAACATAAAGCCAAAAAGCATAAATCAAAGAAACAAAAAGTCAAAAAACGTAAAGCTAAAAAGCATAAATCAAAGAAACGCCGGGAAAACCGCCAACTATACTCCGTTCAAGCTATCGAAAAGCTTCTTGAAAATGATACCAAAGGCGTATGTAACCGACTCAACTGCGCCTCCAACTTAAAAATAGCCCAATCCTGTTTAAAGACAAGGGCTTCTCGCAAGCAGAAAAAGAGGTGCTTTCATGCATTTTGCGCCTATGGCTGCAATGAAATGGACTATCAAAGCAAGCCTGATGTTTATGAGTTTTGTAACCTTACTTGTCCTGGGTTCTATCCACTTTTTTAAAAAAACAAGGAAAAAGTAAATGCTTATCCGAAAAGTACCTGTGAGGTAACAGGTTTTGCATGAACACAAGC
>CAYRJJ010000041.1:0-13396 GCA_964424515.1 uncultured Candidatus Finniella sp.
TCATCAATGATCGTCTTTTGGACTGCAAATGGCGGTTTTCTGCGCTTCCGTTTCTAAAAATACGCCTTAAGTATTCTGCGGTACGGTTCTCAAAACCCGCCATTTTCGCCACAAAATCCTTCAATTGATGACACGCCCTAATGTTTTCGCAAGTTATTGAATTATTCAACACACCGCGCCCACCGGCAAAAAATTTTGTCGTTGTATATTCTTTAATCACATGGGGCTTTAATCATTTCCCAGCTTCATGTATGTTTTGAATGAAGATTTAAATGGGAAATCAGTCATTAGCTTTTGACACAGTTAATTGAACGCTCTCGTTTCTAGTATTTGATTTTAAATGGGAAATAGTAAAGGGGGTTGCCATGCTTCAAAAGAATATGCCCATAAACTCTTCTTATTCATGGGTGGCAGATATCTGTATCGTCATTTTTGGTGTGGCCTTACTATTTGGATGCTCACAAATTGCAATTCCAATTCAACCTGTGCCTATTACTCTGCAAACTGTTGGGGTAGTGTTCATTATTTTGACCTACGATTCCAAAAATGCCATAAAAACAATGCTGCTTTATGTATTATTAGGGACTTTTGGGGTTCCTATATTTTCTGGTTATAGGGGTGGGCTATCTGTTATTTTAGGGACAACAGGTGGATATATCCTTGGTTTTATCCTTGCAACACTCGTCGCGATGCCTTTTAAAAACCTGTTTGACTCTTATAGCTCAATTCTTAAGGCATTTGTTCTATCCGCTATTATAACCTTTGTTATTATGATCAGTGGATTGTGCTGGCTAAGTTTTCAGGTAGGTGTTATCAAGGCTCTTGAAATTGGTTTTATGCCTTTTATTATTCCAGGCTTAATCAAGTCGGGTATTTTAAGCTTGATTCTACGAGGGATCGGTTATCTTAAAAGAGATCAATAAAAATTTAAGAGAAGAAAGAGGAGCCTGGCGCCCTGACGAGGGATCTCCAACTATCTTTCAGAAATAAATTGTCTTTTTTGCAATAAAAATCTTGACATACCCCCCTCGATAACGATAGACAAAAATAGGTACGTGCTTAATATGAACGTATTATAGGCCATGTCATCAATTATCGTCTTTTGAACTGCAAATGGTGGTTTTCTGCGCTTCCGTTTCTCAAATACGCCTTAAGTATTCTGCGATACGGTTCTCAAAACCCGCCATTTTCGCCACAAAATCCTTCAATTGATGACACGCCCTAAGAGTTTTATATTGTTTTTAAATTTTGTGAAAGTAACCCTATGTTTGCAGTGATTAAAACCGGTGGTAAGCAGTATACTGTCCATGAAAATGATGTTCTTTGGGTTGAAAAGCTAGATCTTGAACCTGGCGCCTCCGTCAATTTAGACGAAGTTTTAATGGTCGGTGATGGTAAAGAAGTAACTGTTGGCGCCCCGACGGTTGCAGGAGCAAAGGTTCAAGCGGTCGTCATTGAGCAAATGCGCGATCGCAAGGTGATCATTTTTAAGAAAAAGCGTCGCCATAACTATCGTCGTAAAAAAGGGCATCGCCAAAATTTAACCGTTTTGAAGATTGAGAAAATAGTCGCAGGAAAATAGCCTGCCGTACCATATGTTAGGGAGATTAAGTCATGGCACAAAAAAAAGGTGGTGGGAGTACGAGCAACGGTCGTGATTCTGAAGGACGCCGACTGGGTGTGAAAAAATTCGGGCAAGAGCATGTTCTGGCCGGTAATATCCTTGTTCGCCAACGTGGTACCAAGTTTCATCCGGGAAAAAACGTTGGCATGGGCAAAGACCACACTCTGTTTGCGTTGATCGAAGGGGTTGTTCAGTTTAAGCGGGGACAAAAGAACCGCTCTTATATCTCTGTTCTTCCCATGCTTATGGCCCAATAAATATAGATGCCAAATGGATTTGGCAATCCATAAATCTCTCTCTTGAAATTATTGGAAAATTTATTTGCAATTGATTCCCTTGTTAATAAAAACCTTGATTTTTTTGAGGACAGGGGATTATAGTAATGACGAACTCATACAATCAATAAAGTGAGATCCCCTTGCCCGCAGGATGCGGGCTGTGGCTTGAATTTCCAAGCCATCAACCGTAAGGAGAAATGATGAACTGTTACGAAACTGTCTTTATTGCCCGTCAGGATTTGACGAATACCCAAGTCGAGGCGATGGCCAATACTTTTACTCAAGTGATTAAAACCCATAAAGGCGAGGTCAGCAAAACGGAGTTCTGTGGTCTACGTAACCTGGCTTACAAAATCAAGAAAAATAAAAAAGGCCACTACGTTTTGATGAACATTTCTTCAACCCCTGCGGGGATCACGGAAATGGAACGTCAAATGAAATTAAGTGAAGATATTTTGCGTCATCTAACGGTGCGCGTTGAAGCTTTAGATCCCAATCCTTCCAAGTTAATGCAGCGTGTTTATAGCGATGACCGTTATCGTGGTTTTGATGATGAACAAGATGATATGCCTGGCGAACGCCAAATACAAGAACGCCAGCACGCCGATCGGCCTTCTCGTCCCCGGTTTCAGGCACAACAAACTGAAGATGAAGGAGAAACCGTATGAGCATGAATCATGAATCTATGGGTGACGATGCGGGCGGGCCTGTTCGTCGTCAATTTTTTCGTCGCCGCAAAACCTGTCCTTTTTCAGGAGAAAATGCGCTCACTATTGACTATAAAGACGTGCGTTTATTAGGGCGTTTTGTTTCTGAAAGGGGCAAGATTATTCCAAGTCGTATCAGCGCTGTCTCTATGAAGAAACAGCGCGAATTGACAGTTGCTGTCAAACGGGCTCGTTTCCTGGCTTTGATGCCATTTGTGTCCGACTAAAATTTGAAAATAATCAGTCAGTATACCCCTCATAGATGAAAATCGATTTTTCTTCCATGGGGGGTATATATTTACTCACAAGATTTGCCCCTTGCGGGTAGAGTGATTCGCTGTAGCAGGTTTCTTCGTTGCACGAGAAAGAGCTTTACGCTAACCCTGTCATCCCTCTCTGCGGGAGGGTGACCCGCCTGAAGGCCGATGCCAGAATGAGAGCGACATGAGTGCGGTTCGTATTCGCCGTCTTGACCCGAACCTTATTGCGGTTTGCAGTGGAGCTTTAAGCGCTGCCTTTGCTCTTTTTCCTCTGGATTTCAATATAATTTCATTTTTGATAACTTATTTTGCGGCCCTGCCGTTATTTTTTGCTGGACTGTGCTGGGGAGTTCCGCGCCTCATTCTTGGAATGCTTGTTGCTTTTGGTATTTTCTCAATGGGGGCAGGGTTCCACTCCGGGCTTGTTTTTTCTATCACTACCCTTGCGCCGGCCCTTCTTATCGTCTACCGGTTTGAAAAAGGGGATCCGGCTGGCTATATTGTTTCATGGGTTACAGGGTTAACCATTGCAGTCTTTCTGGGGGTTTTGCTTATTTTATCAGCCCAGTCCGTTAACGTCCTGGATCTCTTGCATTCCTGGTTCTTAGTTTTTGCAGATGAGCAAGCCTTTAAAAATCTGCATGGCCATATTATTCCTCTCCTTCCTGGCATTTCTTCCATTTCCTGGATTATGATGTGTCTTGTGAACGCATCAGTGGCTCAACGATTGGCCGCAAGGAGCGGCCTCGCGCAGCGTCCCTATGCCCGTCCCGCAGATACCCGGCTCTATGAAAATTGGGATCTTGTTTTAGTTTTGAGTTTATTGCTGATATTAACAGATGTACCCTTGTTTGCTTTTATAGGAAAAAATATTGCATTAATAAGTTGTATTCCGATATTCTTAGTAGGGCTAAAGGTTGTATATTCCTGGTTAGAGCGGTTTGAAAATCCAAAGGTATGGATGGGAGGAACCGCCTTTATGTCGATTTTCCTTGTGTGGCCAGCGATATTTATCGTAATATTTGGGATTTTGGAGCCAACGGTACGTCTGAGCCAAAGATGGGTGCCCAATAAAAGTTGATTTTAAGTAAAAATTGGATAGATTGAAGAGGGAGATTTAAGATGCAGGTCATCTTGCTGGAAAGAATTGAAAAATTAGGTCACATGGGCCAAGTCGTTAATGTGAAACCTGGATATGCCCGTAACTTCTTATTACCAAAAAAGAAAGCTTTACGCGCAACAAAACAAAACCTGGGCTTCTTTGAGAATAAGCGTATTGAGTTAGAGGCTCATAATTTAAAGCGCAAGTCTGAAGCCGAAGTTATTGCGGTCAAAATGGAAGGAACCATGATCAGCCTGGTTCGTCAAGCCAGTGAAATGGGTCATCTGTATGGATCTGTCCGTTCGGCTGATATTGTTCAGGGGTTGGGGGAAGGCGGGTTCCTGGTTTCCCGCGGGCAAGTTCAAATTGATATTCCGATTAAATATTTAGGTATGCACCAGGTTCGTGTTCTTCTGCATCCAGAAGTTTCAATTACAGTGAACGTAAATGTTGCGCAATCTGAAGAAGAAGCTGCGGTTCAAGCAGCAGCTAAAAACAAGGCTGATGTAACGCCTGCTCTCGCAGCTGAAGCCATATCTGGTGAAAAAAATGAAGCTACCAGCTATGAGGCCGCTTCTCTCAATAAGAAGGGCGCCGCTCCTAAAAAAACCAAAGAGAAGGCGGACGCAAAAACAAAGGAGCAAACTCTTTAGGCCAGAAAATGATAAATTCTGACTCATGGGAGTGAAGTAACTTACCTCTTGCCGTTCCTTCGACTTCAGCGCTTCACACCTACGCGCAAGGATGAACGGAGGAGGGAGTTATACCAAACCGACGAATTAGCTTTATATGCCTCAAAATCATTAGCCCGTTACTTTAAGGTAATTCTGCCGAGCAGCTGAGTAAGGTTGCGGGACGACTTGAAGCAGGGGTATCCCCTTAATTTAAAAAAAGAACGATCATTCCATGAAAAAGCCTTTTGTTGTAACCTTAACGGTTGAAGATAGTGATGGAATACGGCTTGATCGCTGGTTGCGCAAACACTATCCAGCGCTAACGCAAGGAATGATTGAAAAGTTGCTGAGATTAGGGAAAATCCGTCTGGATGGCAAAAAAGTCATCGCTGGAACGCGGATTTCCAAAGGACAGATAGTTGAAGTCCCTGATACCCTTAATGCGGTTATCCACAAGCCAACTGAACCCAGGAATAAAACTCTCACCATGTTGAGCGCAGAGGATGAAAGCTATATTAACTCTATGATTGTATGGGAAGATGATGACATTCTTATTCTCAATAAACCCCCGGGGCTTGCAACGCAAGGGGGAAGCAAAACTTTCCGCCACCTGGATGGATTGCTAAGCGCCTATAGCGCAAAGAAGGGTACGCGCTACCGTCTTGTTCATCGGCTGGACCGGGATACGAGCGGCGTTTTTATTGTTGCCAAAACAAGCGAGGTTGCGGCGTTCCTAGGGGAATCTTTCCGTCATGGAGAGGTCAAAAAAATCTACTGGGCTATTGTTGTCGGGCAACCAAAACCAGGTCAGGGCGTTATTAACGCCCCTCTTTTGAAGGGGGGAGATGGCAATCAGGAAAAAGTCGCTGTTAACCATAAGGCGGGAAAGCCGGCTGTGACGCATTATCGTACCCTTAAAGGTTTACAAAAACAGGGAGTAACGCAATTCGCCTGGTTAGAACTGTCCCCCGAAACAGGCCGTACACATCAATTGCGGGTTCACGCAACCCACATAGGATGTCCTGTCCTGGGGGATGGGAAATATGGAGGACAAGCCGCTACGGCAGCTGGCCGTCAACTCCACCTTCATGCCCGGGCCATTACTTTCCCGGATCGATTAACGGGCACGCCCCTTACCTTCATGGCGCCGCCGCCGCCTCACATGGAAGCAACGCTTAAGGAATTCAAGGTTAATTGGGAAAGCCTGTAAGCTTTTGTACCGTAAGCGTTCACGGTGAATTTAAGAAGGAGCGGCAATGAGGTTGGAAAATTTCAAGCAACCGTTCTGAATTTGTAACGGCCAGGTGAGGAACAGGGAGAAGATGCGCTCACTAAATTCGTTCTCCCTTTGTAACCATATCCATAAAGACCTTTTCCGGTATACGACATCTTGACGAATCGGCCTCACACCCAAATATGTTGGTCGGTTCAATTTCCCCGCTCTCAACAAACCGCCACATCATTTCAAAACTATAGATGAGATTTTGCGCTATCCTGGGGGCTTAGAGAACATCAGGAACTTGTAGCTCCTAATAATGATTCCGGTCTGCAAAGCTTTGAAAGACGGGCATGTAGAGGTATTTTCTCAGCCTTTTTTTGAGAGTAGAGAAGTATCTTCGAGGCAAATTTCTATCAATACCCATCATTTGTTGCCCCGCTTACTTAGGAATTGAGAAAAAATAGTGTGCTATTTTGCTTCTCAACATGTAATGCCGTGTTGTAAAATGGGTGGATGGAGATTTCAAAAAGAGCGATATTGATCGCAAGGTTAACTCAAAAAAAAAGAAAGGTCAGGCAAGAACGTGGCGCTCAAGAAATCAGCTTTGTACAGTTCTTTGTGGAGAAGTTGCGATGAATTGCGCGGAGGAATGGATGCATCTCAATATAAAGACTACGTACTGACCCTTCTATTCGTGAAATACGTCTCTGACAAATATGCAGGCAGGTCAAACTCACTAATTAAAATCCCTGCGGGTGGGTCATTTGATGATTTAGTGGCCTTGAAGGGCGACAAGGAAATTGGCGACAAGATTAATAAGGCCATCGGAAAGCTTGCTGAAGCTAATGATAGGCTGAAGGGCGTAATGGATGTAGCTGACTTCAACGATGAAGATAAACTTGGCAAAGGCAAGGAAATGCAAGATCGCCTTTCCAAGCTCGTTTCAATTTTTAATGACCTTGATTTTAGAAGCAACCGCGCAGACGGTGATGATTTACTGGGTGATGCCTATGAGTATCTTATGCGGCACTTCGCAACAGAGAGTGGAAAAAGCAAAGGGCAATTTTACACGCCTGCTGAAGTCTCCCGGATAATGGCAAAGGTCATAGGCATTAATCAAGGGATCCGACGGGATCAAACGGTCTATGATCCCACATGCGGGTCGGGATCTTTACTGCTCAAGGCAGCTGACGAGGCTCCCGACGGCATATCCATTTATGGCCAGGAAAAGGACATTGCAACCACAGCTTTGGCCAGAATGAATATGATTCTTCATGACAACCCAACAGCGGTAATAGCGCCAGGCGGAAGCAGCGCTTTATCAAATCCGGCGCTCTTCTCCCCGTTTTCAACTCAGCTTAAGCAGTTTGACTTCGTGGTAGCCAATCCTCCCTTCTCAACCAAGTCATGGCAGAATGGTTTCAATCCGGCACAAGATCCTTACGGAAGATTTGACGTTGGCGTACCGCCAGAAAAAAACGGTGACTATGCATTCCTGCTGCACATTATCCGGTCACTAAAGAGTACGGGTAAAGGCGCGGTCATTCTTCCTCATGGCGTCCTGTTCCGCGGCAATGCGGAGGGTGAAATCCGCAAAAAGATCGTTAAAAAAGGTTTCATCAAGGGAATTATCGGGCTGCCGGCAAACCTCTTTTATGGAACCAGCATCCCGGCCTGTATCATCGTACTTGATAAAGAGCATGCCTCTTCACGCAAGGGTATCTTCATGATTGATGCCAGTAAAGGCTTTACAAAAGACGGAAACAAGAACCGGCTGCGGTTTCAGGATACTCATAAAATTGTTGATGTGTTTACTAAACAACTGGAAATACCTGGCTACTCCAGACTGGTGGAGGGTTCGGAAATAGCTGATCCCGGAAATGACTATAACCTGAATCTGTCTCGCTATATTGATAGCGCCGCTGAGGGGGATACCCATGACCTGACCGCGCATTTGCAGGGAGGAATACCTCAGAGAGATATTGAGGCTATGAAAGATTACTGGGATGTTTTCAAAACAGTGCGGCATAAGCTTTTCAAGGAAAGTGGACGGTCTGACTATGTTGTTGCCCAGGTTTCGAGTAACGAAGTCAAAGCCGCTATCCTTGGATCCGGGGAATACAAAGCCTATGTTGCTGATGTGTCCGCCATTTTTGATCAGTGGAAAGAAAATCATGAAATTCTTCTTAAGAAGTTATCCAAGGGCTGCAAGCCAAAAGATGTGATCTCGGATATTTCAGAGGATTTGTTACAGCGCTTTAGCGCCGTTCCCTTGCTGGATCAATACGATGTTTATCAGCGCCTCATGAATTACTGGTCAGAAGTCATGCAGGATGATATCTATCAGATTTCTGCCGAAGGGTGGAAAAAAGCCTCCGGGATGCGCGTTATCGTTGATGAGAAAGATAAGGATAAAAAAATAACGGAAATGCCGGATATTGTTGTGGGAAGTGGCAAAAATTCTACGAAATTCAAGGCGGATTTGATTCCCCCGCAATTAATAATCGCCCGCTATTACCCGAATCAGAAACAAGCCATTGATGAGTTGGAATCGGCAAGAGAAACCGTAGCTCAGAAAATTGAAGAATTGGTAGAAGAGCATAGCGGCGAAGAAGGCTTACTGGAAGATGCCAGGAATGTAAAAGGAAAACTAACGAAAATCAGCCTGGGAACTCGCATGAAGGAAATTAAGGGAAATGCCGGGTTTGCGGATGAAATGGAACTCCTGAAGCAAGCTCAAACGCTTCTTGATGAAGAAAGCGCCCTGGCGTCCAAAACTAAAGCTCTTCAGTTAGAACTGGATAAACATATTGTGGGTCACTACGCAAAACTTGAAGAAGATGAAATGAAAACACTGGTGGTGAATGACAAATGGTTTGCTCATTTAACCAATGAAATACAGGGTGAGGTGGAGCGTGTGGTTCATAGTCTGGCTGCCAGAGTTAAGGAGCTGGAAGAACGTTACAGTCATCCCTTACCGGAGCTTATAGCCCGCGTGGAAACCTATAGCCAGCGTGTGGAAGCGCATTTGAACAAAATGGGGCTGAGTTGGTGATGGATAGGGTGAAGCCGGGATACAAGAAAACCGATGTTGGCGTAATACCTGAGGATTGGGATTTATATCAAGTTTCTAATATTTGTGCTGTAATAAATGGTGGTACGCCTAGTACATCAAACCCTGAATATTGGATCAACGGAATTATTCCATGGTGTACGCCTACTGATATTACGAGGGAAAAAGGAAAATATCTTACACAAACGGAGAAAAGCATTACAGAGAAAGGACTTATAAAAAGTTCGGCTAACCTTTTGCCAATAGGCACATTACTTTTATGTAGCAGAGCTACAATTGGTGAAATTAAAATTGCGCAAAAAGCAATATGCACTAATCAAGGTTTTAAATCCTTGGTATGTAAGCCCAATGTTTATAATGAATTTATTTATTATAAGTTTTTAACTTTAAGACTGAAACTACTAGAATTTTCTACAGGTTCCACTTTTTTAGAGATTTCAAAGAAAGATATTTCAAACCTTAAAATAGCCCTGCCCCCGTTAGCAGAACAAAAAGCCATTGCCGCAACCCTCTCCGATATGGATGCGCTTATCGAAAATCTTGGTCAGCTGATTCAGAAAAAACGGGATATGAAAACCAGCACTATGCAACAATTGCTTACTGGTCAAAAGCGCTTGCCGGGGTTTGCGGGAAATTGGCATGTAAAATATTTAGCTCAAGATTCTTACTTAAAAGCTCGTATTGGATGGCAAGGATTAACGACAGCTGAATATTTAGAAAACGGGAATTATGTTTTGATAACAGGAACTGACTTTCACAATGGGAAAGTTTCTTGGAATACTTGTCACTATATTGAAAAAGCACGATACGAACAGGATAAAAATATCCAGGTTAAAATTGAAGATATCTTGCTCACAAAAGATGGGACTATTGGTAAAGTAGCGTATATAGATCATTTATCCTATCCAGCAACTCTAAATAGTGGGGTGTTCGTAATACGCCCAATTAATAATAGTTACTATCCACTTTATTTTTACTATATTCTTCGTTCAAAAATATTTAAGGATTTCCTTAATAAACTTCAAGCTGGCTCGACCATTAATCATCTATATCAAAAAGATTTTACACATTTTTCTTTTAATGCGCCTCCATTCAAAGAACAAAAAGCCATTGCCGCCGTTCTCTGTGACATGGACGCTGAAATTGAGGCGCTGGAACAGCGGCTTGAGAAAACCAGGGCCATTAAACAAGGGATGATGCAGGAACTTCTAACGGGAAGAACACGACTGTTAAGCGAAGAAGAACCGCAAAAGGAGACAGTATGAGTAAGGACCAGGGACAAGTGGGCGCTCTGGAGCGCGCTACTCAGAATCGAATTATAGATCTGTTCCGTGATCATTTGAAATATTCCTTTCTTGGTCATTATGAGTACCGGAAAAACAGCAACATTGAATGGGATAGGCTCAAGCCGTTTCTCCAAAACCAGGGTTACAGCGATAAGCTGATTGAACGGGCGCAGTGGGAACTTGATCAAGCTACCGCGCTTGGTGATGGTCGTAGCCTCTATGATGCGAACAAGAATGTATACGGTCTGCTGCGCTATGGCGTAAAAGTAAAAGAAGGCGTTGGCGATCACAAACAAACCGTTTGGCTGATTGATTGGAAAAACCCGGAAAAGAATGACTTTTCGATTGCTGAGGAAGTGACGGTTAAGGGGCGCTGCACCAGGCGCCCGGACATTGTTCTCTATGTTAACGGGATCGCTGTCGGCGTGCTTGAGCTGAAACGTTCCACTATTAGCGTCGCCGAAGGCATTCTCCAGAATCGGCAGAATCAGGAGCCGGATTGCATCAGATCTTTTTTCACGACTCTCCAACTTGTCATGGCCGGCAATGATACCGAAGGGCTTCGTTACGGCGTTATTGGGACGGGCGGGAAGCATTATCTGGAATGGAAAGAAGATGGCGGAACCGGTGATTACAAACTGGATCGCCACCTGTCTCTCCTGTGCGAAAAATCCCGGCTCCTGGAATTGCTGCATGATTTCATGATTTATGATTCCGGAACTAAAAAAATTTGCCGTCAGAACCAGTACTTCGGTATGAAAGCCGCGCAAGATTTCATTCGCCGCCGTCAGGGAGGAATCATCTGGCATACGCAAGGTTCAGGAAAAAGCCTGACCATGGTATGGCTGGCCAAATGGATACGTGAGAACGTTAAAGATTCCCGGGTTTTGATCATTACGGATCGCACTGAGCTTGATGAGCAAATTGAAAAGATCTTTCGGGGCGTAAAGGAGAATATTCGTCGTACGAAAAGCGGCACTGATCTTGTGCATATCCTCAATACTACCCATGAATGGCTCATCTGCTCTCTTATCCATAAATTTGGCGGCGCTAAAGGTAGAGACCTGTCGGATAAGGATGTCGAAAAATACCTGCAAGACATACAAAAAAGCATGGGATCTAACTTTGAGGCCAAGGGTGATATTTATGTTTTTGTTGATGAATGTCACAGGACGCAATCCGGCAAGCTCCACTCGGCAATGAAGAAAATCCTGCCTAACGCCTTGTTCATCGGCTTTACAGGTACGCCCCTCCTTAAAGATGACAAGAAAACCAGTCTTGAAGTTTTTGGTCCTTATATCCACACCTACAAGGTTGATGAAGCCGTAAAAGATGGCGTCATACTGGATCTGCGCTACGAAGCGCGGTATATTGATCAGAATCTCACTTCCCGGGAAAACATTGACCTCTGGTTTGAAGCCAAAACCAGAGGATTGAACGACTTTGCAAAGGCCCAACTCAAGAGAAAATGGGGAACGCTACAGAAAGTTCTCAGCTCCCGGTCACGCCTGGAAAAAATTGTTTCTGATATCATACTGGATATGGAACTTCGTTATCGGCTCGCTGATGGCAGAGGCAACGCTATTCTTGTTTCAGGAAGCATTGACCAGGCGTGCAAATTTTTTGAGATGTTCGATAAAACAGACCTATCCGGGAAATGCGCCATTATAACATCATATAAACCCTCGCCTCATGATATGAAGGACAAAGGAAGCGGGGAAGGATATACGGATAAATTGAGACAACATGATGTTTATCGTAAAATGATTGCTGATTTCTTTGATCAACCAGCAGATCAGGCTATAGGCCGCATAGAAGTATTTGAGCAAAATGTCACAGAAAAATTTATCAACGACCCCGGCCAGATGCGCTTATTGATTGTTGTGGATAAGCTCTTGACTGGTTTTGATGCCCCATCAGCAACATACCTGTATATTGACAAAAAAATGCAGAATCATGGATTGTTTCAGGCTGTTTGCCGCGTTAACCGCCTTGACGGGGATGATAAAGAGTATGGTTATATTATTGACTATAAGGACTTGTTCCGCAGCCTGGAAAACTCAATTCATGACTATACGGGCGGCGCTTTTGACAAATACGATAAAGAAGACGTTGTTGGCCTGCTTGAGGATCGCCTGATAAAAGCAAAAGAGCGATTGGACGAAACAAGAGCGTCGGTGAAAATCTTGTGCGCAAACGTTGACACGCCAAAAGATACTATAGCTTACATTCGCTATTTTTGTGCGGAAGTTACTTCAAATCAGGAGACGCATAAGGAAAAGGAAGTAAGGCGTATAGCGCTATACAAAAAAACCGGCTCATTTATTCGGGCATATGCTGCACTTTCTGGTGAAATGCAAGAAGCCGGGTATTTCTTAAGTGAGATTGAGGCCATCCGTTCCGAAGCTGATCATTTTGCAAAGGTACGCACAGAGATAAAAATGGCAAGCGGGGACTACATTGATATGAAGGGTTATGAACTGACGATGCGTCACTTGATTGATTCCTATATCAGAGCGGAAGAAAGTCAAAAAATATCTGCCTTTGATGATTTTAGCCTTATCCAACTTATTGTTGAAAGGGGTGAAGACGCTATTAAAGAGATGCCTGAAGGCATAAGGAAGAATCCGGAAGCTGTCGCTGAGACCATAGAAAACAATATCCATAAATTCATCATTGATGAATATCCGGTTAACCCGAAATACTATGAAAAAATGTCTGAGCTTCTCGATACTCTGATTAATGAGCGTAAAGAGCAGGCAATCCGATATAAAGATTACTTAAAAAGAATCATTGAATTAACTGGAAAAGTTCATCAACCGGAAAGGAGCGCTGACTATCCCAAATCTATCAACTCTCCCGCCAAAAGAGCCTTATTTGATAACTTAGGTATGAACGAAAGTCTAGCGCTTAAGGTGGATAAAGTGGTTAAATCAACAAAAAGAGACGACTTTAGAGGAAATGAATTTAAAGAGCGTGAAATAGAAATTGCTATTCATTCCGCTTTAAAAAGTTCTGCCTACGATGCAAAAAAAATATTTGAATTGGTAAAAAATCAAAGTGAATACTAGGTTCTGTGCACTTATCTAAGCCATAGAATGACAGAAGCATAAGCCAGGAATCCCATAAAGGAAGAAGCCTTTTTATCAAAGCGCGAGAAGACTCTTCTGAAG
>CAYRJJ010000042.1:0-7136 GCA_964424515.1 uncultured Candidatus Finniella sp.
AAATAGCCTTCCACCTCCTTATATCATACTTAGCGTTCTTTTGTTAGATGTCTCCTCGATTCTTCAAGCAAGGAGATCCTAAAATAAAATTACAGGATCACCGCATCTAAAATTCAATAAAAAGGGTTAATCTTATTCAAATTATCAGTAAAAATATTTTTTCAATTATTATTTGAATTAAACCTGAAACTGATCTTTAGATAAAAATAAGGGTTTTCTGTCAGACACTATTTATGTATAAACTGTTTTGTCTGACCGCACAATTTTCTTCCGGCGCTTCCGTATACCCATTGCTAGGATTATAATCTACAGCGCGACCTTTAGACACAAATAAAAACCTGATTACCAACAATGTTCAGCTTGCTTTTGGGGCTTATTAAAACTAGGAGAATTCTTGATGTTTTACGACACATACCCCTAAATTTGACCAGGATTTTGTAAAAATAAACCGTCTAAAGCCAGTTGCTACGACAAAAATTAACCTCCATAACATATACTTAAACCCAAGGAATCACTGGCTAAATCAATGAATTTCCTAGTCCTGAAAAGCAAGCTGAACATTGTTGGTAATCAGGAATAAAAAAGTCGTTTGCGTTAACCCCAACGCACGGTTTTATTGAGATGGCAAGAGATAAGGTACACCGCGTACTGCCATGGTTGGGATGCTCCTGAATGGTTTTCTCCTTACCGTTCCCGGAAAGATGTTTTGATGGCGTTATAGACGGGCCTGGTTAGGTATTGCAACAAGGTTTTTTGCCCGATATGAATAGCTGCTTGCACCGTCATGCCGACGGCGATCTTGTTCACCTTGGGGTCTTTTCCGACATAAAATTGATCTAAAGTAATGAAGGCTTTATAATAAGGTTTTTTATTTTCATCCAAAAAAGTTGAAGCGGAAATAGCATGTAATTTACCGCTAACGCTTCCAAACCGCGAATAATCATAAGCGGAAACTTTTACCGTTACATCCTGGCCAAGTTGCGTATTTCCCACATCTTTCGGGTTAATCTGCGCCTCGACCTCCATAGCATTTTCGGGAACCACTTGCAGAATTTCTTCCCCTGGTTGAATCACTCCCTTTAACGTATTGGTTTTTAATCCCTTAACAATACCCGAAACAGGCGCTTTGATTTCCAGGCGGTTGACGCGGTCTTGAAGCTTTGTGATGGATTCCTTAACTTGGGCGATCTCTGCCGTTACGTTGCCCATTTCCGTTAATGCATCATGACGTAAATGCGTTCCTAACTCGATTAATTTATTGTCAGACTCCGCCATGGCCTGGCGCGTTTGTTGCATTTGATTTAAGACCTGGTCTAACTCTTTACGGACCCGGGATGCGTTTTCCGCTGAATTACGATACTCTGTGCCTGTTTTGAGCCGTTGGTCAAACAACTCCTTATTAACGTCCCGTTGCTTCTCCACAATGGCGAGTTGATCCCGCAACCCTTTTTCCTGACCCAGTTGCACGGTTAATAAAGCCTTTTGCTGTTCCTGTTGCTTGTCAATGACAGCCCTTTGGTCGTCCCGATTCTTGGATTGCATGTCATAAATAGCTTGCTGATCATCTACAAGATTTTTGTAGGTAGCGACAAAGCCAGAAAAATTAGGCTTTTGCCCTAACCCGAAAGCGCGCAATCGTTCTGCCCTGATTTTAAGAGAAGCTTCTTTAGCTAAAGCTTGTTCCAGCTCGGATTGTGACCCTTTTCCATCGAGGACCAATAGAAGCTGGCCTTCCTTAACCGTATCTCCTTCATGCGCTTTGATTTCGCTGATAATGCCCCCTTCCAAATGCTGGACTGATTTGATAAACCCGGTGGGAATAACTTGACCTGATGCGTCGGTTATTTCATCAATAGGCGTAATGGCTGCCCATACGATAAAAGCAAAAGTAATAGCGCAGGCGATCAAAATATTCATACGGCTGCTGTGAGGGGGACGCCCTTCCTCAATATGTAAAGACCGGTTCAAAGAAGGGACATGATGAGCATTTCTTCCTCCTCCCTCAGATCCCTCACTAACCAGGTTTGTTGGCGTTTCGTTTTTCATGTCGCTTCCCCTGTTATCATGCCGAGTACCCTGTCTTTTGGACCAAAAACGCGCATCGCTCCCCCTTGGAGGGATAATATCCGGTCTGCTAAATTAACCAGGCTCGGCCGGTGCGTGACGATAAGGACAGTTTTTCTTCCACGAAATTTTTCAATGGTTTGACGTAAAATCTCATCCCCTTCCTGATCCAGCGTATTTCCAGGTTCATCCATGATCAAAATATTTGTTTTTCGAATATACGCACGGGCCAGGTTGAGTTTTTGCAAAAACCCTGACGAAAAGATATTCATGACTTGTTCGTCAATACGTGTTTCAAATCCTTCTGGCAGCGTCATAATTTGAGACAAAAGCCCTGCCTGTTTTACAGCTTGGATCATTCGCTCTTCCGTGGCCTCTGGCGTAGAGAACTGTAAATTTTGTGCGAGGGTACCATGAAAAAACTGATTTTGCTGCGGCACATAAGCAATAGACTGGCGCAACACCATAGGATCAAATTGGCGGATATCAATACCATCGACCGTAATAGAACCTGCTTGCGGGTAATAGAAACCCAGAAGAAGTTTTAATAAAGTCGTTTTCCCTGACCCGTTTTGGCCAACGATGGCCACAATTTCCCCGGGCTTGGCTTCCATCATGATGCCTTGCAAAGCAGGATTTGGATCATTTGGATAGCGAAACCCGACGTTTTGTATGCGGACCAGTCCCTCAAACCGGTGAGGGCTTTTGGCCATATGACGCCGTTCCGTTGGCATGCTCATGAGTCGGTTAATTTGCCCTAAGCTATCCATAACTTGATCAAAGCGTCCTAAAATCATAAAGGCGCTTTGAAGGGGGGAAAGCGCCCGCCAAATCAATAACACAACCGCAATCAGGGCGCCGACTGACATAAGGTTGTCTGTTACGCGGACAGCGCCCCAAATGATAGCGCTTAACCCGGCAATTTTCATAATTGTTTGGCTTAAGTTTATAGATAAAGAAGAGAGCAGTTCTGACTGCTTTTGAGTAATCGATAGAGAAGCGCTGACATCCTGGAATCGGTCCACCCACGTTGTTTCCGCTGCTAGATGTTTAATGGTGGTGAGGTGGGAGGTGCCCTCCAGCAAAAATTTTCGCCGTTCCATAGAAGCGGCTGACATCTTCTGGGTTGAGCGGCGTAATATCGGGAACATAATGAGGGCAAGCGCCACGAAAATGAAAATCATCAGCAAGGGGACAAGGACAAGGGGCCCCGCAACCATAAACAGAACCACCAAAAAGATGATCATAAAAGGCCCTTCCAGAAGAATCTGGGCAATAGGGCCTGTAAATGTTTCACGTACACTATCGAATTGACGCAACCGGGCAACCTGGCTGGCAACAGAAGCGCCTTCAATCAAAGACATCGGCAAGCTGATAACATGGCGCATGACTTCTATTCCAATGATCATATCCAACCGGGCGCCAAGATAAGACAACGCCCGGTTTTGAATCACATGGACAAACTGGATACAACAGAGCGCCAAAATAAACCCCAAAGCAAAAAAGCCTAAAGTTACGTCAGACCGTGAAGGCACAACTTCATCATAAATAGCCATAATGAAGATAAAGGAACTTAAGCTGAGCAAACTTGTCAAAAAACCAAGCCCCATCAACCAGTAAATAAAGGAACGAAAGCGTTCCAGGATACTGCCGAGCCAACTTCCCCGGTGCGGCGCGTTTTCGGGTTGTTGATAAAATGTATAAACTGTCCCTCGCATCCAGGTCTTCTCAGATAAAGTTATTTTCTGCTTGTTACGGCAATCTACTGCCTGGATGGTTCCTGCCTCCCTTTCGGATAGCATATAAATATCTCCCTTGTTGGTGATGAACAAACAAGGCATCAACTCATCCGGCAAATGGCGCAGGCTTAATTTATGGCTTTTACTCGTATACCCTAAATTAGCCATCAGGTTTCGCAAATCTGTCAGCGTTATCGTCGTTGTTAAATAAGGGACGGCTTCAAAAATACGGCGAGCATGACCATGCCACCCCATGGCATCGAGCAAAGGCATGACACAGTCGTAATAGTTAAATGGCGCTGTCATGGTTTTATTCCTAACAATTCAGAAGGTCTTTGGGACAGAGAGTTCGGGGTTATTTTTCCACCTGTTTCCTTTTGTCTTGTTCCATTCTTATCTGTTTTTGTTTTGGAGCTACCCGTGGTTTCTATGCCATGGGGAAGGGATAGCAGCCGTTTCGGTATCAAAGATCCCTCTACCAGCTCATACGATACATCCGCTAACTCCTGAATCGAGGGGCGATGGGTGACAAATATGACCGTTACTTGACCATGAAGGCTTTTCACCACTTGCTTGAGCAAGTGGTCGCCATTCTCGTCCAGGGAGGTATTCGCTTCATCCAGAATCAAAATTTTAGGACGGTTTACCAGCGCGCGTACCAAGCAAATACGCTGATGGATGCCATCTGGCAACAAGAGAAAAAGCTGGTCTCCTACTTTTGTTTCATAACCCAGGGGCAAGCGGCGAATCCATTCATCCAATCCTAATTGCCGGGAAAGACCTAACGCATCATCAACATAGGCGGCTCCCCGGTACATTGTCATATTTTCCAGAATGGTTCCTTGAAATAAAATTCCTTTGGGGGGAATATAAGCCATTTGCCGGCGCAAATCGCGGTAATGATAGCTGCTGATCGGCTCATCATCAATAAAAACGCCCCCTGTAGTTGGGGGAAGGTTTCCCATGAGCACCCACATAAGGGTCGTCTTGCCTACCCCGTTTCGTCCATGAATAATGACGGTAGAGCCAGGTTGAACCGTCAGGTCAACGTCTCTTAAAATCTCGGGCTTATCATTCGCATATTGGAAAGAAACCCCTTTCAAGGCCAGCTTACCCTGGATAGGTTTTATAATCCCGTGTGTTAAAGGCGGCTCAAGGGTCAAATTAAAATGTTCCTCGACCCGCCTTTTGGCAATGGTAAAGTATTGGAAACGTGTCCAAACCCCCATGGCTGCCTGAATGGGCTGCATGGCCCGGTTCGTTAACACGATGGAGGCAGCCATGACGCCGAGGGTAGTCATTTCATTAATCACCTGCAATGCGGCGACGGCGACAATTCCCACAAACATAATGTAGGAAAACATACTCGCTAAATCCCGCGCTTCTGCGGCATACAGGTAAACCTTGTAATTTACGTTTGAACAGTGGTTATGGATGCGTTCATAACGGCGCAAGAGCAGCTCTTCCATTCCAAGGGCCTTTAGCGTGTGATGGTTCGTTAAAATTTCCACAATAAAATTGTACCGCCGGTCATTAACGTCCAATTGTTCTTTTAAGTGATTGCGCAAGAGGCGTCCGAGAACCCAGGCTAAAATAATAAAAATCCCGAGGATCGCAATGGCAGCTAAAGCAATTTGAATAGAAAAATAAGCAATAATGCCCAGGAATAAAAAAACGAAGGGTAAGTCAAGTAAAATCAGGAACCCCTGGCCTGCCAAAAATTCCTTTAAAACCGTTGCGCTCTCTATGTTTTCAACATGTTCCCCGATGCCCCTTTTATTGAGGTCATTCAAAGTCGCATGAATCAAGTGTTGAAATGCCCCCACAGATGCGCCATGTTCAAAATGCATTCCTAACCAACTTAAAACGTAGCCTCGGCTAAATCGTAAAGAAGCTTCCAGAATGAGGACAATTCCAACGGTAATTCCTAATAATGACAAGGTGCCATAAGATTGATTGGGAATAATACGGTCATATAGCTGTAAAATGAGAATAGGCATTGCCAAAGATAAGAGGTTCAGCACAACCGTGCTTAAGATCATATCCCACCGTTTCCAGGGAAAAACAGATCCTGACTTGGGCTTCGGTTTCTTGGACGCTCGCTTTTTCAGTAAAGGTGCATCAGCCACGTTAGCTATTCTCCCTCTCATAAAAATAAGGGACCTGATTTTTCAGGCGCCTATAAAGAGATTATCTATCGATTTGTTAATTATGTATTAATTTTTTGGAAAAGAGCAAATGATTATAAAATTCATCTAAACCCACAAAACCTTGCCTCAATTCGACGCTTCCATGAGGCGCCATAATTTTTCTTCAGCCTCGCGAGCCGTTTTCAGGTTACGCTCTTTGACATGCCCAAAACCACGGACCGACAAGGGAAGGGCGGCGATTTGACAGGCAATAGCATGATTCTGCGGGTTCAATTGGACAAGTATCTTTCCCATCATGATTTCAAAGTCGGTCAGCATCCGGCGCTCCATACGCCGTTCGGCTGTATACCCAAATATATCAAGGACTGTTCCCCGCAAGATTTTTCCTTTGGCCAAAAGCTTGAACATTTTAAAGGCCCAGGGGCCATAGGTTGTTTTTTTCATTTCCCCTGTATGAGGATCACAGCGTGCAAACAACGGGGGGGCCAGATGAAATTGAAGCTTGAAATTCCCCTCAAACTGCTGTGTTAACCGGCGCATAAAATCCCCATTCGTATAAAGCCGGGCGACCTCGTATTCATCTTTAACCGCAAGGAGGCGATAATACGATTGGGCAACAGCTTCCGTTAAACCCCTTAACCCAAGGCTTTTCTCCTCCCGAGCTACTTTTTGAACAAAAGAAAGATAACGGTTTGCGTAGGCTTTATCTTGATATTCCACCAGAAAGTCATAACGGCGCCGGATTTGTTCTTTGAATGTTCCACTCACGACATGATCGGCGTCAACGGGCGCCTCTTTTTGGGCAAATTCTTCAACAGTCGCCATATCTACAGCGGCGAGGCGTCCCCATTGGAATGCCTGGACGTTCATCAAAACAGCAATGTTATTGAGATGGATCGCTTCAATAAATGCTTCCGGGGATACGGGGATATAGCCCTTCTGAAGCGCATACCCCGCCAGGAACAGGTTCGTTGTCATGGAATCTCCTGTCAGGGCTGTCGCCAGGGGGCTAGCTTCCACAAAATCAACCCGCTTCTTGCCTGCGGCTTTGATTAAGTCCGCTTTCATCGCTTCGCCTGGAAAAATAGCGTCCGGATTCTGGGTGAAGTGTCCGGTGATAGACTCATGGGTATTGACAATCACTTGAGTCCGGTTTTTTGAAATCTTGTCCAGTCCTTCGGCG
>CAYRJJ010000042.1:7146-12811 GCA_964424515.1 uncultured Candidatus Finniella sp.
ACCACCAGGTCAGCCCCTAATAGCAAATCCGCTCCTCCTGAACTTACGCGGGTCGCGTGAATCTCTTCAGGATTTTTGCTTAAGCGGATGTGGCTTACAACCGCGCCGCCCTTCTGGGCAAGGCCAGCCATGTCAACAGTGGTGCAGCCTTTGCTTTCCAGGTGGGCGGCCATACCAATGAGAGAGCCAATGGTAACCACGCCCGTTCCCCCGACGCCGGCCACAAAGATGCTATAAGGACGATCCAGAGAAACGGGTTTTGGATCCGGCAGCTTTGAAAACAAGTCCTCAGGAGAAGTCATTTCCCGGGGTTTACGTACCTGTCCCCCAATAACGCTCACAAAACTCGGACAAAAGCCCTTTACGCATGAATAATCCTTGTTGCAAAGAGATTGATCAATGGCGCGTTTCAGTCCCCATTCGGTTTGTAAAGGAACAATGGAAAGGCAGTTCGATTTCTTTCCGCAGTCGCCACACCCTTCACACACGGTTTCATTGATGAAAATGCGTTTACCCGGATCCTTCATCGTCCCTCGTTTGCGCCGCCGGCGTTTTTCAAGGGCGCATGTTTGGTCATAAATCAGGACGGAAGTTCCCTTCCAGATTTTGAGGTTTTCCTGCACAGCTGCTAGATCTTCCCGATCATGAAGCGTTGTTCCTGGCGCAAAGGAAACGCCCAAAGGATAACGGTTCAAGTCATCCGTGACCACGGCAATCCGCCGGACGCCTTCCGCATAGACTTGCTGGGTCATGCCCCAAACCGTTAACGGCCCGTCAACCGTTTGTCCTCCTGTCATTGCGACGGCGTCGTTATACAAGATCTTGTAAGTGATGTTGACCTTTGAAGCGATGGCAGCGCGAATAGCAAGGTAACCGGAGTGGTAGTAAGTTCCATCACCCAGGTTGGCGAATATATGGTTTTCGGTGGTAAAAGGGGCCTGTCCAATCCAGGGGACGCCTTCACCCCCCATTTGGGTAAAGGTCTTTGTATGGTGGGGCGCGATCCAGGTTGCCATGTAATGGCATCCGATCCCGGCCATTGCCCGGCTTCCTTCCGGTAATTGGAGAGTTGAGGTATTATGGGGACAGCCCGAACAATAATAAGGCAAGCGTGCCAAATGTTCCTGCAAAGGATCCTTCGGCTGGGCTTTTTTAAGGGCTTCTTGAAAAATGCCCTGAAACCGGTCAAACCCTGGCAAGGGTTTTAAGCAATGAGCGATAGCGCCGGCAATCCGGGTTGTATTCATCTCATAGAATGTTGGCAGCAATGGTTTTCCTTCCGCATCCATTTTTCCAAGGACTTGAGGGCGTTGATCAGCAGGAAGGTGGTAAAGGATCGTTTTAACCTGATCTTCGATCAGGGGACGCTTTTCTTCCACAACCAGCACAGAGTCGAGGGACTGGCAAAAATCCTGTATGCTTGCTGGCTCCAGTGGCCAACTCACCGTCACTTTGAACAAAGCCAGTCCTAATTCTTGTGCCGCTGTTTCATCAACTCCCAAATCTTCCAGGGCTTGCCGAACATCCATATAAGATTTGCCAACGGTAATAATGCCAAACCGGGGCTTTTCCCGCCCCTTTTCATAAGGCCAGACAGGACGGTTTAACTGATTGGCGCGTACAAAAAAAGGCACAGATTTAAGCTTGACCTCATGAAGGCGGCGCTCCTGATTAAGGGGGGTATCGGGCCATCGTAAATGCACTCCCTCGCGTGGCATGGGAAAGTCAGTTGGTGCCTGAACGATCACACGCGAGGGATCAACAGTAACGGAAGCTGCCGTATCAACTGTGTCAGATAACATCTTAAACCCGACCCATAACCCGGCATAACGGGACAGCGCCCACCCCATTAATCCTAAATCAAGGACATCCTGAACGGTTGCCGGGTAGATAACGGGGATAAACGCATCCATCAGCGCATAGTCGCTTTGATGCGGCAACGTTGAAGACTTGCAGGCATGGTCATCCCCTGTTAAAGCCAAAACGCCGCCATAGGGATTGGTGCCAGCGAAATTAGCATGTTTTAAGGCGTCGCTTGAGCGGTCAACGCCCGGCCCCTTTCCATACCACATAGAAAAGACGCCTTGAACGGTGGCGCCGGGAGATAGGGCGATCTGCTGGCTTCCCCACACGGCTGTGGCCCCTAACTCTTCGTTGATGCCTGGCTGAAAATGGATGCGATGGCTTTTAAGATGAGAGGCAGCTTTCCATAACGCTAAGTCAAATCCCCCCAAAGGAGAGCCGCGGTATCCTGAAATAAATCCCGCCGTGTTCAAACCTGAAGCTTCATCCCGGCGCCGCTGCATTAAAGGAAGGCGGACAAGCGCTTGGGTTCCTGTGATAAAAATACGCCCGGAATCCAGCGTATATTTATCGTCCAGCTCCACCTTGCGAAGAGAGGGTTTCATGCTTGTAAACCTGTTGTCAGTCATTCATCCTTCATAAGTTTAAGCGTGATTTAACCGGGGTGTCCATGGGCTTATGATCAGGAAATAATGGCCTGTTATGATATTCCTTAACAGCAGCTATAGGTATTACGGCCTAAACATAACGCAGTTTCGGTTGGATACCTTAGCACCCATCAGTTTTAAGGAAGAGAAGTTTATTATCAGCTTAGGGGCGCCGACACAAAGCGCATGGCCTCTGGCAAAATCGGGTAAAGGTTGGTGGCGCCTATGAAAAAGTATACCCCTCCATTATGCTACGCATAACGCTTGGTTTGAACAAAAGGGTCTCATTAGTTTAACCAGGCAAGGGTCTTTTTAAAAGGCTAACTGAAACCACCGTATGCGAGACCGCATGTACGGGGGCGAGGGGACGGACCCGTGAAGCTTCCTCCTCCTCGATCTTATAAAGTCAATTAATTTGGGGCAGTTTGATGTGATAAGAGCGTACCGGAGTGATTTATAAGGTCAGGTCGCAACAGTTAGCTGCAGCAGCCCGCACTTACTAGAGAACATCCGGAACCAGTTGGTTGCCTCAATACCAAAAATCCTATTCTTCCTCATGAAATTCCCTGATCTTAGGATACTTTTTATAAAGCGTTGAGCCTATTGTCACCATATTACGGTAATGCGTATATATATTTGATAGCGTCTCCCTGAAATCTTCTTTTCCTGCCCATGACGCTGTTTGGCTATAAGAAAGGACAGGCTTCAATTCTTCGTCAAGCTTTTTGAGAGTTAAGGCATGAGTGGCTAACTCTCTTTGCAAGAACCTTCTATCGGGTTCTAAAAGAGAGGATAGCGTGTTTTTAACATTTTGGGACAACAAGGCTTCCTGGCCAATTCTTGTTCTTAATGGCTCGTCTGACCAATGGCTGGTCGAGAAAAGTCGTTGAGAATGCTGGAAGATATACATCTTTTCTACATCATCTATAAAGGATAAGTCAGGCTCTCTGGCTATTAAACCCCCCGTGGGAAGCGTTTGTTTAAGCAGAGTGAAAGGGTTGTGATCTGATAGGGGATTATTTCTTATCCCCGCTCTATTATGTCTTTCATAAAAGTTAAGGTCTTGCATGACCTTGAATTTTCCAGTACTCACTAACAAAATAAAAGGATGATCACGTCTAGCGTCTGTAGGCCTTTCCTTAAAAGCCTTGTTAAAAACCTCAAGCGGGTCACCGCTCATCTCAAAAGAAATTTTGTCAAGCAACGGATAGAAAGAAGTGCTATCGACGTTTGGTTGTGCGACAAAGTTCATCATTGTTCTAATAAATTGTTTCTTTCTTGAATCAAACTCAGTCATAAAGGCTCTAAAATCATCGACTGGTACCTGCCGGGTTATGTCCTCAAATTTTCGCTGGAGCGAGACATAAGTGTCCAGTTCTGGTATTCGCTGTTGTTGTTCACCTTGAAATCTTGCATACGCTTCTCTTGCTCTCTCAAAGACTTGACCTAAGGCGGCAAGGAGGGGCCTCCCGGTTGTAAAATTTATTATTCTTTCACGCTCAGCGAGCATCCTCTGAAAAGAGGATGTATCTTCAGGATCGAGCTGGTCCATAGAACGTCTGAACAGAAATTTTGACGTTCCTCTGACGGCAATTACGGCAGGTTCCTGCATTATTTCATCATAAGCTCTTTTTAACTCCCTCAA
Source organism: uncultured Candidatus Finniella sp. (assembly GCA_964424515.1). GTDB lineage: Bacteria > Pseudomonadota > Alphaproteobacteria > Paracaedibacterales > VGCI01 > VGCI01. The sequence continues at coordinate 11,242 of CAYRJJ010000042.1, forward strand.
AATTTCTTTCAACGGCTCGTCTGAAACAGGAGGCTGGCTTTTTAAAAAGGCCGTATGGATAAAAGTAATAGAATCCAGGGAAGTCCATACGGGCGTTTGTCCATGCTGCCTTTCCACTGAAGTTCCTGTGAGTTCAGCAATTTGCTCCCTGACGCTCCTTAATTCTTCTGCCAGGCTTTCTATCTGTAAACTTTCTTCTGTCCTTTGGGTATGGTTATCCACGGAGCTGTGTATCCTTAAGCTTTCCTCTGTCCTTTGGATACGGTTATCCATGGAGCTTTCAGCAAAAGGGGCAGGGCTAGATCCTTGAGCCTGATTATTTATTGAAAAGCTGGCGTCATAATAAGAGACCGGCTTTTCTATCCCCGATGAGCCGCTGGCGGAAATGATGAAAGAAGAAGCAGGGGAGAAAGATAACTCTCTGGCATTCTTTAATTTTTCTCTTTGCAACGCATCGGTTAATATTTTGATTTGCGTATCCTGATACGCTAATTGCTCTTTCAAGAAATGATCGCTAAAGCTTGCAAAGCCATTTCTGTTAGGTTTGATGGATATGGATTTATTAGTCAGTTTTCCATTGAGAGCCAGAGAGTCGGATGGCGCACGATTAAAAGAATTATTATTTTGGTTATCAGCTATTAAATTTTTTATTTGTTTACTAAGCGCCTCTATATTCTTTTTAAGAGTTTTATTCTCCCAGATCAACACTTGATTTTGCTCCAATAGCTTTTTGTTTAAGTAAGCCTTGTCCTGGTCAGCGTAAGCAATGGCGCTATAAGAGCTAAAAAATGCTATTAAAAATAAATAAATGTAATTTCTTTTCATTTTTTTCTCCTATAAATAAAAATACTATATTTCTTCAGGTATAAGAGCATCCATCATTTCAATATCGGCAATTTCAGTATTTGTGATCTCAATGCTATGTACATTCATCTGGGGATCCATTGACATGTGTGGTTTGCGCCAGGGTGTTTGATTATTATAAGGCTTGCCATACTTGGTTTGACCCCAATGGCCCGCTTTTCCAAAACGAAGCCTTGCGCTATCAAAAATCAATGCAGTTGACTCACCTTGCGCTATGCGTTTTGCCAACGTTTCGGGGAATTAACGCACCTTCAAAGATATGGCAAAGAATCAAGTCGCTTAAATGACCAAAGCCGGGAACCGGAATATCAGCCTTATTCGTTCTCTGAAGGACTTTAAAAAATCTGCTAATTTGTCTCATTCCTCAAATAAATAGACGGTAAAATATAAAGATAAGTTCAATATTTATTTCTTGGATTGAGTGAAAAATTTTTAATTTTTTCTTTATATGGCATTTTGAGAACTCATATGGCCCCAATAACCACACGTTAAAACATGCCGGGATTAACTGCAAGAAATTAGCCTCCTCTCCTGAACAAAGACTACTCAAACGGAATATGAGGTATGTCTAAAAATATAAAAAAAGGAGACCATCCAAAGAAAGCTGTTCCCAGGTAAATAAGAAGGAATAAACGCATCCATAAAAACGGCGGCGTTAGTGGTGCGTAACGACGAGGTGGGCATTAAGGGGGTCGGCCGGGTTAAA
>CAYRJJ010000043.1:0-2002 GCA_964424515.1 uncultured Candidatus Finniella sp.
TCTTCTAATCAGGGTTTATCAGGACTTAAATTCTCAGTTAAATTGATGTTGTTCGCAAGACCCCGGACCACATAAAGAGCCATGATTAATACCCCCACCAGTAGATGGACACAAACAAAAACAACCACACGACGTCAACAAAGTGCCAATACCACGCGGCGGCTTCAAATCCCACATGATGATCCGGCGTAAATTCAGACCGGTAAGCGCGAATCCAGCAGACCATCAGAAAAATCGTTCCCACGATCACGTGAAAGCCATGGAATCCGGTTGTCATAAAGAATGTTGAAGGATAAATCCCGTCCTTGAAGGAAAAAGCGGCATGGGCATATTCAATACCCTGCACGGTTGTAAACGACAGCCCCAAAGCAATTGTAACTCCTAACCCCTGCAGCATCTCCTTGCGGTTATTTTCCAGCAGGGCATGATGGGACCAGGTTATGGCCGTCCCTGACAAAAGCAACACCAGCGTATTAAAATAGGGTAAATGAAAGGGGTCAAAAGGAATAATGTTTTTAGGCGGCCAAACATGGCCTGTCGCTTCCCCCGGCGCAAGGGCAGCATGAAAATATGCCCAGAAAAAAGCCGCAAAAAACATCACTTCGGAACAAATAAACAGCAGCATGCCAACCCGCAAGCCCCGCTGAACGGCTTGGCTGTGCACCCCGGGCGTGTTCCCTTCCCGAACGACATCGCGCCACCAGCCCGCCATCGTCAGTAAAAGCATGACCACACCGGCAGGGAACACGCCTTTATCGAGACCATGCATCGCCAGCACGCCACCGATAGCTATAACGAGAGATGACAAGGAACCCACAAACGGCCACGGGCTTGGATCAACCAAATGGAAAGGATGTTTCGCTAAAAGGATTGCCGTATTTTCGTGGCGTAGCTTTCCTCCCGCCTTTAGCCCTTCCAATGGATGAGAATTTTCCTGAAACCCATTCATATTGATCACCTTTTTTACGTTATGACCAGCATACCAGACGGAAGTTAATTTTTACCTACTATTTGCCTTTAAGCCAGGATGCGATACGGGCAAAAAATGAGGGTTTGGCCGTATCCTGTTCCCGGGGAGAAGAAACGGGAGACGGTGGCTTGGCCCACCACCATTCCAGCGTATTGGTTCCAACCAGCGGGTCAAAAGTTGGGAACTCAACGCGATCCGCCCAGTAAGCCCAATAGATGGTATTATCATAAAACATAGGGACAAAATAATGGCGGCCCATTACGACGCGATCCAGCGCATGGACAGCCGCAACCTGTTCTTCCTGCGTTGTGGCATTGGCTACATTTTGGGCTAATGCCTCCACGACCGGATCATTGATCCCGATATAATTACTGCTGCCTTTTTGATCCGCTGTCTTTTGGCTGAAATAATATATTTGCTCATTCCCCGGGCTTAAGTTATTCGTCCACAAATGGGAAATCATATCAAAATCAGACTCTATGACCCGCGCCTCATATTGAACCGTATCCATATACCGAAGCTTTAACGTAATCCCAAGCCGCTGAAGGTTCTGGATGAACCCGCCCACCAATTTTTCAAGGCGCGGATCTTTATACATCAATTCAAAGGCGAGAGGTTGCTTTGTATCTTTATGAATCCGGCGTATTATATTTTGTTGCGTAAGCGGATCTTTTTCCGTCACGATAGCCCATCCTGCAGCATTCAAAAGCTTATCCGCCGCTTCCAGGTTTTCGCGGGCATCCCCGTCCCCTTTTGTAGTGGGAGGAATATATCCTTTTTCAAGAATATCTTCGGGAATCGTATTAAGATAAGGTTCCAGATACTTTAGCTCTAACCCCCGGGCAGGACCTTGATGGGCTAAATAGGTATTTGCAAAAAGGCTTGTTACGCGGTAATAATCATTGCTGCACAGCATCTTGTTAACGGTTTCCCAGTCATATGCTTTAGAAATAGCTTCCCGCACGCGGGTATCCTGGAACAAGGGGCGGCGCATATTAAAAATAAGCATCCGAACCGTCACAGGACGTTTAT
>CAYRJJ010000043.1:2012-12586 GCA_964424515.1 uncultured Candidatus Finniella sp.
AGCCTCAACCTTTTTGATTTTACCGGAATTGACGGCAGGGGTATTATATCCGTCCCGCCACTGTTGGGAATTGACTTCAAAAAAAACGTCAAATTCACCGGCTTTAAACGCCTGAAACTGGGCTTCCGCATTCTTGTAATAATCCAGCTGAATGATATCAAAATTATACTTCCCCTTGTTCACGGGCAAATCGGCCGCCCAATAATCCTTCACCCGCTCATAAACGACCGAGCGGCCCGGCTCCGCCTTGACGATCCGGTAAGGTCCCGTGCCTAGCAGGGGCGTCATCCCTGTCTGCCGGAAATCCTTGCCCTCATACCGCGCTTTTGAAAAAACATGAAGGCCCGCTACAATAAGCGGCGTTTCCGGGTCATACCCGGTGTCCGGTTTGGTAAAGGTCAATTTGACGGTTCGGGGATCAAGGATCTCCATCTTCTCAATTTTCCCATAGTGCAAACGGTAGCGGGGCAATCCTTGCTCTTTCAACAGGTCGTAGCTGAATTTGACATCTTGCGCCATAATCGGCGTTCCATCATGAAACCTGGCTTTCGGATTTATATAAAAAGTGATGGAAGAATTGTCCGGGGCTACCTCTACTTTTTCAGCAATCAGGGGGTAGAGCGTATAGGGTTCATCCACCGAACGGGTCATTAAAGGATCCATGGTCAGTGTCCCGCTCTGCGGGTACGCCAAAGCCACCGGAGGTATTCCGACGGCTACGTATTGATTCAGGGAATCAAACGTTCCCATGATTCCCATCTTCAGCTTCCCCCCCTTGGGAGCATTGGGGTTCACATAAGCGAATGAAGTAAAGTCAGCCCCGTACTTTGGCTTCCCAAAACGGGCCAGGCTGGTTGCCGGTTCAGCGGAAGCCGCTGCCATGCCTAATATCATGACGGCAGCTATGTTTCGGAACCAGAATTTCATAATAAGCGGCCTTTCTACTGGAGGTAATCTATTTGTTCATTCTAAAGAAAGTATAGGAAAGCGTTATGGTATCAACATCCCGTAAATCGGGGTCTTGCGCAAAATCAGGATCAATAAAAAACTGAACGGGCATCTCGACCTTTTGCTGAGGGGATAGTACTTGTTCCTCAAAGCAAAAACAAGCAACCTTATTAAAATAAATGCCGGCTTTATCAGGGGTTACATTATAGGTTGCCATGCCTGAAACGGGTTGGTTTGACCAATTTTGCGACTCATAAAAAGCAAGGGCATTCTCTCCGATTTTCACTTTTATTTCTGTTTGAAGGGGCTTGAAATACCACGATAAATCACGATGTATATCCGCATTAAAGCGAACCGTGATTTCGCGGTCTACAACTTTTGTCGATGGCATTTTTGCCACTTGCGTAGTACCGCCATACCCCGTTTTCTGACAAAACAGGCGATAGAGGGGGACGGATGCATAAGCCATCACCAGCATTGTCGCCACCACACCCGTCAAAATAACGCCGAGGTTCCGGGACGCTACCATTGCCCCATACGCACAAAAGAAATGAAATAGAGTAAAACCGCAAAACCACCCAGTGCATAAAGAAGAGCCTGGTTTCTTTTGGTTAAGTTTGGATTAAGGGAACAGGAAGCACGACTTTGGCGTCGGCCTTCTGGGTCATCTTTACCTTCTTTAAAGGGACTGTTTTGATTAGTCAGATTTAAAACATCTTTTTTTGGCATAAAAATCAACTCTATGGCAAGAAGCTGCTCATTAAGCTATCATATCTGATTTTTCCACTGAATGCGAGAGGTGGTTTATGTACTGTTAGATTCTGTCATTCGCATTGAGTCGGGTCGACGCTTTATGCTAAAAAAAGAGGAGGCTCGGAGGCCGTGCCTACTTTTATGAAGATTAACAGAAATAAAAGAGAACGGGTATTCCATCCATCAATAATATAGACAGGTATAAAATATATGAGCCAGACGCTGCAGAATTGGAAGCAAGAAATCAATCAATGCCATTCCTTGAAAGATCTGGAGGAAGTCCGTGTTCGTCTTTTGGGAAAATCTGGTGAAATCACCCGTATGCTCAAAGCATTAGGCGCCCTGGATGCGGACCAGCGGCGGGAAAAGGGCGCTGAGGTTAACCAGATGAAAGAGGAGGCGCGCCTGTCTTTAGAGGAAAGGCGCGCCCGGCTCCTCACACAAGCTTTGGATGACAAGCTGACGGCGGAAGCTGTGGACGTTACCTTATCCATCCGGCCTGAACCTGTTGGAACGCTGCATCCCCTCACCCGCATCATTGAAGAAGTGACCGCCTACTTTGCAAAAGCCGGGTTTTCCGTGGCGGAAGGATCGGATATTGAAGATGAAGAACATAATTTTACAGCCCTCAATATCCCGGAACATCATCCGGCGCGGCAATCCCATGATACATTTTATTTAAATGCAGCGAAAATGCTTCTGCGCACGCATACCTCCCCTGTTCAAGTCCGCGCTATGAAGGCCACGCAGCCTCCCATTCGTATTTTATCCCTGGGACGGGTCTACCGGTCTGATTTTGATGCGACCCATACGCCCATGTTTCACCAGGTCGAAGGATTAGTGGTCGATAAAGGCATCCATATGGGACACTTGAAGAGTTGTATTACTGATTTTTTACGCCATTTCTTTGATACGGGAGATTTACCCATGCGCTTCCGGCCAAGTTTTTTTCCCTTTACGGAGCCTTCGGCGGAGGTGGATATTGGCTGCGCCCGGGAGGGAAGCGCTTTAAAAATTGGAACGGGGAAGGATTGGCTGGAGATTCTCGGCTGTGGTATGGTTCACCCCAAAGTTTTGACCTATTGCGGTATTGATCCGGATACATACCAGGGCTTTGCCTTTGGCATGGGGCTGGACCGGCTTGCCATGTTAAAATACGGCCTGCCGGATATTCGCCCCTTCTTTGATGGAGAGGCGCGGTGGTTAAAGCACTACGGATTTTCTCCCTATATGCCGGCAGGAGCGTGAAGCCATGAAATTTACATTATCCTGGTTAAAAGAGCATTTGGAAACAACGGCGTCCCTGTCTGAGATTGCGGATAAGCTCGTCACTTTGGGACTGGAAGTTGACAATATTGAGGATCCCTTTGAAAAATTCAAAGGCTTTGTGGTGGCTGATGTGCTCGAAGCCGGGCGTCACCCCAATGCGGACCGCCTAAGCTTGTGCTACGCGGATGCTGGAAATGGCCAGCGCATTCAAGTTGTTTGCGGGGCGCAAAACGTTCGCACAGGCATGAAAGTAGCTTTTGCGCCTGTCGGCGTCACCATACCAGCCTCCGGGATGGTCTTGAAAAAAGGGAAAATCCGCGATATTGAAAGTTTCGGCATGTTTTGTTCCAGTCAAGAATTAGAATTGGGAGAAGACGAAGAAGGCATTCTCGATCTTGATACATCCTTACCTGCCGGAACGCCTTTAGCCGAAGCTCTGGCGTTGTCAGATCCCGTCATTGATGTCAGCATCACGCCTAACCGGTCAGATTGCTTTGGCATCCGCGGAATCGCCCGCGACCTGGCCGCCAGTGGTCTGGGAACCTTGAAACCCCTTGCTTATAAAGCGCCCCCCGCCACGTTTCCCTGCCCCATAGCCGTAACCATTGAAGACAGCCACGCTTGTCCGGACTTTCAAGTCCAGGTCATCCGGGGGGTGCGCAACGGGCCAAGCCCTGACTGGGCGCAAAGGCGGCTTCGCGCGGTTGGTTTACGGCCGATTTCTGCCCTGGTTGACATGACGAATTACCTGACTTTTGATCTAGGCCGGCCCCTGCACGTTTTTGATTTAGCTAAAGTTCAAGGGAACCTGACCATCCGCGGATCCCAAGCAGGGGAAACCTTGACCGCTCTCAATGACAAAGGGTATATCCTGGCAGACGGCATGACCGTAATTGCGGACGCCTCTGGCGTATTGTCCCTGGGAGGCGTGATGGGTGGGATCAGCACAGAATGCCTTGAAGATACGGTGGATGTGTTGATTGAATGCGCAAGTTTCGACCCCGTTCAAACAGCCCAGACAGGCAGAGGCCTTTCCATTTTAAGCGATGCACGCACCCGTTTTGAACGGGGGGTAGACCCTCTTGGCGTCTCCACAGGGTTAGATGCCGCAACAGATTTAATTATACAATGGTGCGGCGGCTCCCTCAGTCATAGGGGGATAGCGGCGCATAAAAACCCGCAAACCAGACCGCAGCCTGCCCCCGTTACATTAACGCAAGATAAGCTCAATGCTTTGAGCGGGTGCGTTATTCCCTTGACGGAAGCAAGGAGGTTTCTGGAAGCTTTAGGTTTTATAGCGCTCTCCTCCTCTTCAACCGGCCTGACTGTTCAAGTTCCCTCTTATCGACCCGATATCGACGGGCCGGCTGATCTGGTAGAAGAAGTCTTGCGCCTCAAAGGTTATGACCAGATTCCCGCCGTACCCCTGCCCTGCCCCGACTCTACGCCCCGTGAAACGCCCTCTGTACCTTCTATCGTAAAGCGCGTTTTAGCCTCACGCGGATTAAACGAGGCTGTGACCTGGTCTTTTATGGCGGAAGACCTGGCTTCTCAATTCGGGGGAAAAGACCCTTCCTTGCGATTGGTAAACCCCATTAGCGTGGAGCTAGGGTTTATGCGTCCTTCCCTTATCCCCAACTTGATTCAAGCCGCGATCCGCAACCAGAACCGGGGTCAGGGATCCATCTCGTTATTTGAAGTCGGGCCGCAGTTTGAACCCGGCGCCCAGCGGCTGGCGGCCACAGGCTTGCTTGCTGGGTCAACAGGCCCCCGCCATTGGTTACGTCCTCCCCGGCCTTTCGATGTGTTCGATGGAAAAGCCCATGCGCTGGCCATCTTAAATGCGATGGGCATAACGGAGTTCTCCCTTCAAATTGAAGCGGCGGGGGCAGAGTATTACCACCCCGGGCGGCGAGGCATGTTCAAACAAGGAAACCGGATCCTTGCCCAATTTGGCGAGATTCATCCTTCAATCATTACACAGATGGGAGGGGAAAGCGCTTATGCCGGATTTGAGGTCTTCCTGGACCAACTTCCTCCCCTAAAGATGAAAAAGTCGGCGCTTCACCTGTCATCCTATCAGCCTGTCGTTCGTGACTTTGCTTTCGTCGTGGATGATGCTGTACCTGCGGATCAGGTTGTCAAAGCCGTCGCAAAAGGGGACCGGGCATTCATTACCGCCATTCATATTTTTGATGTGTATAAAGGGGAGAAGCTGCCCAAAGGCAAGAAGTCACTGGCTATTCAAGTCCGCCTTGAGTCTCAAACAGGAACCTTAACGGATGCGCAAATTACGGAAGTATGCGATAAGATTATCTCAAGCGTATCAAAAGCCACTAAGGGAGCCTTAAGAAGCCTATGACCACCCTGTCAACCATTCGGAACTTTTCGATTATCGCCCATATTGACCATGGAAAATCGACTTTAGCGGATCGTCTCATCGAGTTTTGCGGCGGACTTGAAATCCGTGAAATGAAACAGCAAATCCTGGACTCCATGGATATTGAGCGGGAACGGGGCATTACCATTAAGGCTCAAACGGTACGCTTAACCTACAAAGCCAAAGACGGGAAGACCTATATCCTTAATTTGATGGATACGCCCGGGCATGTGGACTTTGCTTATGAGGTGAGCCGCTCCCTGGCGGCTTGTGAGGGAGCGCTCCTGGTCGTTGATGCCAGTCAGGGCGTTGAAGCCCAAACCCTGGCCAACGTTTATCAAGCGATCGACAATAACCATGAAATTATTCCCATCCTCAATAAAATTGACTTACCCGCAGCGGAGCCTGACCGCGTCAAAGCCCAGATTGAAGATGTGATCGGGCTGGATGCCAGCGACGCGCTTCTGATCTCCGCCAAAACAGGTATAGGCATTGAAGACGTTCTTGAAGCCATCGTGACGCGCTTGCCAGCCCCGACAGGGGATGCAGCCGCTCCCCTCAAGGCGATGCTGGTTGATAGCTGGTATGACCCTTACCTCGGCGTGATGATTTTAGTCCGTATCAAGGACGGCGTCCTGGCCAAAGGGGCCAGGATCCGTATGATGGGTACAGGCGGGAACTATGAGGTAGAGCGTGTCGGCGTTTTCACGCCGAAAAAAGTCATGACGGATAGACTCATGCCTGGGGAAATTGGTTTTATAACAGCCAGCATTAAACATGTGGCCGATTGTAAAGTTGGAGATACAATCACCGAAGAACGCCGCCCCACCCTTGAACCCTTAACCGGGTTTAAACCTTCCGTACCTGTTGTATTTTGCGGGTTGTTTCCTGTTGATGCGGCTCATTTTGACCACTTACGCGAAAGCCTTGCCCGGTTACACCTCAATGACGCCAGCTTTCAATTTGAAGCGGAAAGTTCGACAGCCCTCGGCTACGGGTTTCGGTGCGGCTTCCTGGGGTTGCTTCACCTGGAGATCATTCAGGAACGCCTCGAACGGGAATTCGACCTTGACTTGATTACCACAGCGCCCAGCGTCGTCTATCGTCTGCACATGACCAATGAAACCGTGAAAGAGCTGCATAACCCTTCTGATATGCCAGATGTCATGCGGATTGCTTCCATTGAAGAACCATGGATCAAAGCGACAATTCTGGTACCCGATGCATACCTGGGATCCGTCCTGACGCTGTGTACGGAGCGACGGGGGGAGCAAATTGACCTGACGTATGCGGGTAACCGCGCTATGGTAGTCTACCGCCTGCCCTTAAATGAGGTCGTCTTTGATTTCTATGACCGTTTGAAATCGGTCAGCAAAGGCTATGCATCTTTTGACTATCATATAGATAGCTATAAAGAAAGTGATGTTGTAAAGGTTAGTATTCTGGTGAATGCGGAACCTGTTGACGCCTTGTCCATGATAATCCACCGAAGCCGGGCGGAGGCTCGAGGGCGTTTGTTATGTGAACGTTTGAAAGATCTCATCCCCCGTCAATTATTTAAAATCGCGATCCAGGCTGCGATTGGCGGAAAAGTTATTGCGCGGGAAACCATTTCCGCCATGCGCAAAGATGTAACAGCCAAATGCTATGGCGGTGACATTAGCCGTAAACGCAAGCTTCTGGACAAGCAAAAGGCAGGTAAAAAGCGCATGCGCCAATTCGGGAACGTGGAAATTCCGCAAAGCGCCTTTATCGCCGCCCTAAAGATGGAAGATGACTGATGACAGGATACCATGAGGCTCACCCATGCTAAAATTTCCCCAAATTGATCCTGTCCTCATCCATCTTGGGCCGGTATCTGTCCATTGGTACGGCATCGCCTATGTGGTGGGATTATTGGGGGGGTGGCAATACGCGGTTTGGATCGCCAGGCGCTTTGAGCCATCCATTACCAAAGCCCATATTGATGATTTCATGATGTGGGCGTTGGCGGGTATTATTATAGGGGGGCGCCTCGGCCACATTTTATTTTTTGAGCTTGGCCGATATATCGCGCATCCCCTTGAAATTCTCATGACCTGGAAAGGCGGCATGTCCTTTCACGGCGGCATGCTCGGCGTCATCGTCGCCATCCTTCTTTATTGCCGGAAAACAAACCTGCCTGTTTTACGGTTTGCGGATATCTTCGGTGCGATCACGCCTATCGGCTTATGTTTAGGCCGGTTGGCCAATTTCATCAATGGTGAACTTTATGGCCGGATAACGGATGTCCCCTGGAGCATGGCCTTTCCTTACGGAGGCCCCTTCCCCCGCCATCCCAGCCAACTCTATGAAGCTTTCCTTGAAGGGCTTGTCCTTCTGGTGGTTTTGCATATTGGCTGGCGAATTGCCGTTCTTCGGGCTGTCCCCGGACGCTTGGCAGGTATGTTTTTAGCGGGCTATGGTTTAACCCGCATCCTTGTTGAATGTGTCCGGGAGCCTGACGCGATATACGCCGTATTCGGCATGGATCTCACTACAGGGCAACTCCTATCTCTACCCATGGTTGTGGCGGGTATCTTCTTTATGGTTGGGGTGAGAAACAACTCACCCGCGACGTAAAGTACCTTACCCCTTGCCGTTCGCCCTTGAGCGTATCAATCCGGTTGAAAAGCGGATTGTGAAATTGAACAGCAAAACCATTCATATTCTTTACTTCAGCGCTTCACGCCTACGCTCAAGGCAAGCAGGGATAAGGATTATAACCTGCCGAATAAGGTGAAACCTCTAAGAAATATGCTTTAATTTGTATGGGGAGCGCCTTTTGTTCTTGCTCTCCGGTCTGAAGTACGATAAAAACTGAAAGCAAGGCTGTCTGAAAATTATGTTATTGGGAGTGTTAAAAGAATGGCTGTTCCAAAGAAAAAAACATCAAAGTCCCGCCGGGATATGCGTCGCGCCCACCATGCTTTGACAGCGACCCATAGCGGTGAGTGTGCAAATTGTGGCGCCCGTAAATTGCCCCATCACATTTGTGGTTCCTGCGGTCATTATAAGGGCCGCCAGGTTGTTTCCAGGATGGAAGCCCAAACTGACCAGCAAGACGCTTAAGGTGATCTTTCCTTTGGGAGAGGGATAACCATGACCTTTGTCTTGTCACTCGATGCTATGGGGGGGGATGCTGCCCCCCGCATTGTTATTGAGGGGGCCGTTAAGGCCCTGGCTCGTGGCGCCAGCCTCTCCTATCTCGTATTTGGTGATGAACAGCACGTCCGCCCTCTCATTTCTGCTTACCCCCAATATCGCCATGCCTTTACTTTAATCCATACAGATGAGGTCATTACGAATGACATGAAGACGGCGGTAGCCATACGGAGTTTGCGGGCATCCAGCATGCGCCTGTCGATTGAAGCTGTTGCCAAAGGCGATGCGGCTGCTGTCATTTCAGCAGGAAATACAGGGGCTTATATGGCGTTGAGTAAACTTCTCCTCAAAACATGTGAGGGGATTGACCGGCCGGCGATTGCAACCTCAATACCCACATTAACAGGACGAGCAATCGTTATGGATTTGGGGGCCAACGTTGAGTGCACCAGTAAAAACCTTGTTCAATTTGCCATTATGGGCCATGTTTTTGGCCAACGGTTGTTGAAACAAAAGAGACCTTCCATTGGTTTATTGAATATTGGAACAGAGGACATGAAGGGGAATTTAATTGTCCAGGAAGCCGCTCAAACCCTGCGTGCAACGCCTCATTTAAACTTTTATGGATTTGTTGAAGGAGATGATATCACAGCCGGAACCACAGACATTGTGGTTACAGATGGCTTTACAGGTAATGTTGCTTTAAAAACCCTGGAAGGGACGGCTAAACTCATCCAAAAAATGCTGGAAGAATCTTTAAGGCAATCCTGGCGGGGGAAATTGGGATACTTGATGGCAAAACCGGCTTTTCAACAGCTCAGGAACCGTATTGACCCGCGGCTTTACAATGGGGCCCTTTTCCTGGGGTTACAAGGCATTGCTGTCAAAAGCCATGGAGGAGCGGATGCGGTTGGGTTTGCCAATGCCATTCACGTAGCAGCTTCTCTTGCGGCTGATACTGCCTCTGGCCAGATCGCAGCTGATTTGGACCATTTTTTAAAAGAAGAAGTTTGACCGATGGCATTTCATTCCGTTGTTATGGGGTGTGGCGCTTATTTGCCGCACCGCGTCGTCACAAACCATGACCTGGCTGCCATTATGGATACAAGCCATGAATGGATTGTCGAACGTACAGGGATCCATCAACGTCATGTGGCAGATGAAGGGGAGCTTACATCTGACCTCGCAGCGCATGCCGCACGCCAGGCCCTTTCCAGGGCGGGAATTTCCGCAGAATCAATTGATTTGATCGTTATGGCGACCACCACAGCTGATGACACATTTCCGGCAGCAGCCGTAACCGTGCAAGAAAAGTTGGGCACCCACCACGCCTTTGCATTTGATGTTCAGGCTGTTTGTTCCGGTTTCATTTATGCTTTGGGCGTCGCTGACAATTTTATCCGCAGCGGCCAGGTGAAGACCGCCCTTGTGATAGGGGCTGACACCATGTCGCGGTTACTGGACCCGAAAGACCGGGGGACAGCCGTTTTATTCGGGGATGGCGCGGGCGCCGTTGTGCTGCAAGCGCAGGAAAGCGCTTCTCAAGAAGTTTATCAACAGAAAGGAGTTTTATCCACGCATCTTTATTCAGATGGGCGCTGCCGGGACGCTTTGTATGTGGATGGCGGCCCCGGCCGGGGCGGCGCAGTCGGGTATGTGCGTATGAAAGGGGGGGAAGTTATGAAGCAGGCGGTAGAAAAAATTGGGGGTGCGGTTAAAAAAGCACTTGAATTTCATGGGCTTACCCCTCAAGATATCGACTGGTTCGTCCCTCACCAGGCGAACATAAGAATCATCAATGCCGTGGCGAAATATTTTGCTTTACCAGCAGCGCGGTTCATTGTAACGGTTGATCAACACGCCAACACTTCTGCAGCGTCTATTCCCCTGGCTCTGGCTGCAGCAGAGGCGGATGGTCGGATTTTGCCGGGACACCTGGTTATGCTTGAAGCGATGGGGGGCGGATTTACTTGGGGGTCTGCCGTCATACGGTGGTAATAGACTCTTTGGAAATCAAGAATTTTAGTCCAGGGCTAGAAAAAAATATGTGAGTGACCGGAGTGTACATAAGAGTACATGAGGATCACGAACAAATTTTTGA
>CAYRJJ010000044.1:0-1282 GCA_964424515.1 uncultured Candidatus Finniella sp.
AATTTTGCCACAGGTAAATCCGCATCGCTACACTAGGGGGGGTGAGCAATTACCCTCCTATCATCATTTTTATGAAAGGCTATCTTCCTAACCTTCCGGTTAACTTTATTACGCTTGTAACCATACGAAATATTTAAATTGTTAAACAAAGTGAAAAAACATTAAATTTTAATGCGGGCGCCTTATAAAATTTGTGACTTTTTTTATTGAAAGTTGATGATAAATTTTGATACGGTTTGCTCGTCTATGTTATGAACAAGGATAAAGATAGGAAACCGTGCGTAAAGGAGTGGCCAACGATTAACGGATAAGGAAACTCAATAATGCCAAGCCGGAATTTATTGCTCAATCGCCGACATTGCAAGGTAGTGCGCCCTTCATCAAACCAGGAAAGTAGAAATACGGAAAATAGGAGAACTTTTACCAATCATAAAGGAAATTTGCCACGCTTCTCACCAAATCATGAAAACCGGGCTTGTCCCTCCTTTTTAGAAATAGAAAAAAACTTTTGTATTGGAACCTGATTATCTAAACATTAGCCCCGAGGAGTCTAGAAAAATTAACATTACCATTTCTTCCTCGATTTTTGAGCCATCTGCGACGTGATTTTTGCGCTTCCGGTACGCGCCTAGGTCAAGCTGCGCTTTGCACTCCAGTTCTCAAAATCACTTGCGTCTGACTCAAAAATTTCTTGAATAAATGTAAAGTTTATTATTTCGAGACGCCTTGCGCTACAGTTGTAACCTCATAAGGCAAGGCAATTTTTTCGTTTATAATGATAGGATGAGGCCAAACTTTGATGTCATTGTCGCCACTTTTATTCCGGTTGCGCCTTTTTCAATAAGAAGCCTTTACAATAAGTTTAAAGCAAAAAAGGAAACCCTCATGTGATGGCGTCAATCCATAAAGCTCCCTCACCCTAAGCAGTAGGGGTGAAGGGCTGAAAAGGGCCGTCATGGGTATACTCAACGCTTCTCCTGGCAGCAGCGTCAGGTATGCCACCTTGGCATTTCTGTTTGTTTTGTGAAAACCCTACTTTTCTCATTGGTTTTAGGTGACAGATCAGGTAAAAATAAGCTGGTATATTATAAAGGGAAGTGTTCTTCTCTTTTTTTAGCAGCTTTCTTCGTGAATCGATTTTCATTTTAGAGATTAAGGAACCCTTGTGACCGCATTGGCAATGACAGAACCTGCAACCCACGATCAAACCACCCAAACAACCCTTCAGTGGGAACAGGTGCGGGAGCAGTTGCGGGAGGAATTTGGCGAAGCTGTCTTTAAA
>CAYRJJ010000044.1:1292-5645 GCA_964424515.1 uncultured Candidatus Finniella sp.
CAGATCAGCTAAAAATAGGTTGGCAGTATGAAGCGGGGTGAAATATCCTTCCTTTTTTGAGCCGTTACCTTCGTGAACCGATTTCATTTTAGAACTAGGATATCCTTGTGACAGCCCTGGCATTTACAGAACCTGGAAACCTCGACCACACGACCGAAATCATCCCCCAATGGGAACAGGTGCGTGAACATTTACGAAGGGAATTTGGTGAAGCTATCTTTAAGAGCTGGCTTAAGCCCTTATGTATTAACGACGTTAGGGGCGGAACCGTTCGCCTTGCGGCCCCCACCCGCTTTATGCGGGATTGGGTCATTTCGCATTATGCAGAGCGTATCCGGATCTGCTGGAGCGCTTTAAATGCTGCTATTTCAACCGTAGAAGTGATTGTTAAACTCACACCGCCGCCTCTCGCGCCTGCTGACCTTCCCCTAGCGCTTTCCCCGGTTACGCCCTCACAGCCCTTAAGCGAGCCTTCCCTTATGGATGAAGAAATCATTGGCATTGACCGGGATGTGTTAGGAGCTGCTCTTGATCCCCGCTTTACTTTTGACAATTTTGTGGTTGGCAAACCGAATGAGCTTGCCTATGCCGCGGCGTTACGCGTTGCCGAGTCCCAGACAGCGCACTTTAACCCCCTGTTCTTGTATGGAGGGGTTGGGCTTGGTAAAACCCATTTAATGCATGCCATCGCCTGGCATATTAAGACCTTTCACCCCAAACGGCGCGTCATTTATTTATCTGCGGAAAAGTTCATGTACCAGTTTGTCCGTGCCTTGCGGTATAAGGATACTGTCTCATTCAAAGAACAATTCCGCTCTGTCAATGTATTGATGATTGATGATGTTCAGTTCATCAGCGGTAAAGAAACCACGCAGGAAGAGTTTTTTCATACATTCAACGCCCTTGTTGACCAAAACCATCAAATTATTATCTCAGCCGATAAATCTCCTTCTGACCTGGAAGGCATGGAAGACCGGTTAAAATCCCGCCTCGGGTGGGGACTTGTCGCCGATATCCATCCCACAACCTATGAATTGCGTTTGGGTATTTTACATGCCAAGGCAGATACCTTAAATATCGGGATCCCCAAAGATGTGATGGAGTTTCTAGCGCGTAAGATTATCTCCAACATCCGCGAATTGGAAGGGGCGTTGAACCGTATTATTGCGCACGCCACGCTCGTGGGGCGGGAAATCACCCTCGAGACAACTCACGAAGTTTTACGGGACCTCTTGAAAGCTAATGACCGGCGCATAACCATTGAGGATATCCAAAAGCGCGTTGCAGAATATTATGGCATTAAAATTTCAGATATGCAGTCTGCCAGACGGTCACAGAATGTCGTACGCCCTCGTCAAGTCGCTATGTATTTAGCCAAGGCCCTGACGTCCCGTTCCCTCCCGGAAATTGGCCGCAAATTCGGGGGACGCGACCACACCACGGTCTTGCATGCCGTTCGGAAAGTTGAAGAAATCAGAACTCAAGACCGGGAATTTTCAGAAGATCTTGATATTTTACGTCGAACATTGGAGGTATAAGAAAATTATGAAACTAACAATTGAGCGGTCTGTTTTTTTAAAAGCCCTATCTCATGGCCAAAGCGTCGTTGAGCGCCGCGCAACCATACCCATTTTAAGCCATGTCCTGTTGAATGCAACGCCAATGGGCTTATGCTTGATGACAACAGATACAGATCTCGCCCTTATTGAAACCGTTCCGGCAATCGTGATGGAACCAGGAACAACAACCGTCTCTGCCCAAATGCTGTTTGATATTGTGCGCAAGCTCCCCGAAGAATCAACCGTTGAGCTGACGCTTCTGCCTGAAACAGGCCAGCTTAACTTGAAAGGGGGCCGGTCGCGCTTCAACCTTTCCTGCTTGCCGCCTGAAGATTTCCCGCAACTCACGCAAGGAGAGCTTCCCTGTCACTTTTCGTTGCCGATCCCGACATTCAAGAAGCTGCTAGACCGGGCGAAGTTTGCCATGTCTACAGAAGAAACACGTTATTATTTAAATGGCATCCATCTTCACACAATGGAACGGGATGGGCAAAAAACCTTGCGCTCGGTTGCGACAGACGCCCACCGTTTGGCCTATATTGAAGTTCCCATGCCTCAAGGAGCTGAGGACATGCCGGGAATTATCATCGGGCGGAAAACGATAACGGAAGTCCGTAAGCTTGTAGACGAAACAACCGCAGAAGTCATGATTTCTTTATCCCCCAGCCGCATTGAATTCGCCTTTGAGAATGCTGTTTTAAGCTCCCGGTTAATTGATGCCACCTATCCTGAATATGAAAAGGCAATTCCCGTGGGAAATGATAAAACGGTCATTGTTGACGCTAGGACGTTTGCTGCGGCTGTTGACCGCGTCGCAACCGTTTCCAATGACAAGGTCCGGGCCATTAAAGTTAATTTGAGCCATAACATGCTCACCTTGTCCGCCGCAAGCCACGATTTAGGAAATGCCATGGAAGAAATAACGGTTGACTTCTCCCATGACACGCCCATTGAAATGGGCTTTAATGCAAGATATTTACTCGATATTGCCCAACAAATTGATGAAGATGAAGCTCAAGTTGTCCTCAGCGATGGAAATGCGCCTGCGATTATTAGAGGGATGAAAGATAAAGAAGCAACTTACGTCCTCATGCCAATGCGAGTGTAGGTACACGTTGCGCTCACAAAATCCGGTACAGCAACCATTTTGTTTTGTCCGGTTTTTTAATCTCCACCCTCACCACTTGCCTTGAGCGCAGGCTGAAGACTAACGTAGGGCCGAAGGACAAGGGCAAATACGTTCATTTTTTGACCCCTCAATGTTGATCATTGCAGCCCACAAAAACCAGAAGGAATTTATGTCATGAAGGCGGAGGAGGCAATGCAAATGATAAAAAATGTTCATCGACATCCACATGAGGAAAATAAATCCTTATTGCCAGATATATAGTATTTTAATATAACTTTTACCATGTTGCCACGCATTGATGACATTAGTCTTAGGGAAAGATAAGCATGGTAATAGGAAATAATTAAACAAAAATACTATAGTTTCAGAAATTTCACCTGGTTTAAAATTTGAGAATGGGGATATAATTCTGCGCGGGTTAACCGGATAAGAACATTTTTTGATTTAGAAATTCACTCCTGAAAAATTTTGACGGATTAGGTAAGAGGGAGCGGTCGGGAAATTTTTCCCATCCCGCTACTTTCCCTCTGCGCCCAAAAAATCATCAAGACGAAAAAACAGGCGCAGAGAACCAAAGTGAAAATTATCTGATGTCACCGAGAGCGAACCTAGTTTCAACAAGACAAATAAGAATAAATTCGTTAAACTGCGCTTATGAATATTTTTACTAATAAAACAACTAAAAGCCGTCAAGATATATTTGCAGCGCTGGATATTGGAACGAGCAAGGTTTGTTGCGCTATCGCGAAGGTGGAAAACCGCACCTATGAAAAGGGGGGGGAAGTTTTACGCCTGATTGGCGTGGGACATCAATCATCAAAAGGAATTAAAGGCGGCCTTATTGTTGACCTGGAGGCCCTCGAAGATGTAATTTTAAATGCCGTGCATTCCGCTGAACAAATGGCCGGGCAAACGATTTCAGAGGTTTGCGTGAATTTGCCTGCTTCAAGCGTAGGTTCTCAAACCTTTAAAACCCATATAGGAATTACGAACCAGACAGTCGATGAGACGCATATCCGTCGTCTTCTGACCTTCGGCCGGAATGCGCAAATTTCAGAAAATCAGCAAATTATTCATGCTTTGCCGATAAGCTATTCCATTGATACGACGCACGGTATCTATGATCCAAGAGGAATGGTAGGGAGCCAGTTGAGCGTTACGATCCATCTCATTACTGCTCCCAAAGCCCTGATTCGCAATTTTCAGAATTGCATTGGCCGTTGCCATTTGGATGTGAGTGGCTTTGTGGTGACCCCTTATGCGTCTGGCCTCTCAACTCTCGTTGATGATGAATTGACGCTCGGCGCAACCGTTATTGATATGGGGGGGGGAACGACAACTATAGCCTCTTTCCTTGATGGAATATTGATCCATGTAGACAGCGTTCCCATCGGAGGGAGCCATGTAACAAGTGATATTGCGCGGGGCATATCAACCCCCCTGATTCAAGCGGAACGTTTAAAAACCCTCTATGGAACGGTAATCCTTTCGTCATCTGATGAGCGGGAAAATATTATTGTTCCTCAATTGGGAGAAAGCCAGGCGCTACAAACGCACCAAATTCCCAAGTCAATGTTGACGCATATTGTTCGGGCACGGGTTGAAGAAACGCTTGAGTTAATCTGGGACCGCCTGGTAGCGGCGGGGATGGACCGTCTTGTCTGC
>CAYRJJ010000044.1:5655-12482 GCA_964424515.1 uncultured Candidatus Finniella sp.
AACTCGTGGGATTATGCGGGGCCCGCCGGTAAGGGGGGGGGATGGACGGTTGTGCCGCCAACGGATCTTTTTAACGGGGGGGGGGGAGCCAACTGCCCGGGATGCGTGAGGTAGCAGCGAATTTATGGGGTCGCCAAGTACGCCATGGCCAGCCTATTGGCGTCATTGGAGCGAGTGATTTTGCGACAAATCCCATGTTTGCCACATGCGCAGGATTACTGCAGTATGGTTGGCGGGACTATGCAGGCAGCCAAAATATCCTTCGAATCGAAACAGGTCAGACCCATACCCATGTATGGCAACGGGTTGCGGGCTGGGTTCGCGAGAATTTTTAAAAAAAATTCTTTCAGGGTAATAAATGCTGAAGCATCGAGTCAATATGCTGGACATACTTTTGCATGGGTCATGATTTTTGTTTTCAAGGCAGGGGGAACAGGCATAAGCCTCTCAACGCCTTCCCGAACGGATTTTTGAAGTATGCACATGGCTTTGTCAAAGTGAGACGGGTTTTTCAACAGCGAAGATCCCATAAACCAAAGAGCAATAGAGTCATGCGGATTTTGTTCCGTTATCTCTCGCGTAACATCCAGAACAAAAGCTTCTTTTCCCAAAGTTTGGTAGAGGTTAAAAAAAGGCAGGAGGATATCGGAGCGGTAGGGCATTAAAGTTACATGGTCTTTTGTCAACTGTTCCCATATTTTGAATGTTTGTGTGTGGAATAACTTCAAAGTTTCCGGATTTGAGGCCAGCTCACTTAAAATATTGATGGCAAGATTGCTTGCTAAATAATTTCCTTCTTTTCGCAAAGTTTTTAAATGGTTCACAAGCTGCAAGGATTTTGTCACCAGAATTTGTGGAGAATTTTTTAATTCTTCCTGCATAGCTGTTGCATAAATTCGCGCCAAAGCCACTTGTCTTTGGGCGCCAAAAGGCGCTTCCAAACGGACATACGGCGCTAATGTAAGTTCCGTTGCCAATTTTGCAGTGGATTCTTTTTGATTCTTTAAGCCTTCATATCCTATCGTTATGGCGCCTTGTAATCCCGCAAAAAGCAACAAGCAGGCGCAAAATCCCAGCATCCATTTTGGTTTAAAAAGGAAAGCCCAGGGGGTTTGAGAGCGTTCCCTGAAAAAGAGGGAGAAAGCTAAAAGGGCAAACGGAACCGTCAGGATAAATTGAAACCAGAATAAAATCTGGACTTGATAACAAATTAAAAAAATAGATCCTAATAGAAAATTATTACGGCATAAAGAGCCAACAAGTTTGTACTGGATATAGAAGTATAAGCTCACGCCAATTAATCCCAAAGAGTGGATAAAACTTGTGAGAATATTATGGGTGTGTAAAAGATCACGGTTCACCAGTTCCCAGCTTGGGTTATAATCTTTGCCACTAAAAAGGCTGACCTGATCAATCAGGAACATATTGGAAGCAGCCGTATTGTTAAAGGTACCCCATCCTTTGCCAATCAAAAGTTGGTGAACCCAATCCCAGCTTAAGGGCGCATGCCATAAGTCAATGAGCGTTACTTTCGATAGCCAGGTACGGCTGAGGAGGGTGGGGATATGGCCTAAGGATTTCAAAGATTCGGGCAGGGCATGTGAAAAATCATCGTAGAACGTAATCAATAAAGTTATGAAAATGGAGAGGCCGAAAAAACTGAAGTGAAGGAGACGCCGCCGCCAGGAAGCCGGAAAAAACCAGATTCCGAAGCTGGATGCGGCTGCAATAGTCATCCCATAACCTAAACTTTTATTGCTGGCGTAGTAAGTTATTAAGGCAAAGCAACAGGTGGCAACACTGTCCTTAAAAAGGTGCATGCCCTTTAAATCTTTGCGCCAGTAAAGGTATATCGTGATAAGAGCGATGTCAATAAAAGCAAGAAAATCTGGAAAGAAAAAGGGGGACCAAGACCAATACCGCCAATTGATAAAGGGAGATTCCATCGACCCGACAATGGTAAGGGCGCTCATGAGAAGACCAACAAGAAGAGCGGTGATAAAAATAATTTTACGATAAAAAGAAATGCGGATCAGAATAGAAAAATGACTTGCCATAATCCCCGATGCAATAAAAGTAAGTCCCCCTTCCCCCATATGGGGAGATCCTACGAAATCCCTTAATGGTAAGGCATGGAAGGGGGATATGAGGATTGTCGCTACCCCTAACAGGAGAGGTCCCCAAACAACGGGTAGTTTGGAAGTGTGACAGGCTAAACGAGGATTTTTTTTCCATAAGAAATAGATCCAAACACCAGAAAAGGCGGAGGACAGCCAAAAGGCAAGGAGAGGACTTTCAACTTGATTATAGTACCCCAGTCGTGCCGGAGGAAGGCTGCACAAGGGCGCCAGAAAGAACAGGCAACTTAAAATTATGCCAGAGTGGCCAAGCTTCCAGGTAGCGCGCTTTGACAAGCTTGTACACAAATTCACTAATGCGCTCCCTCTGCTTATGATTCACTAAACTTCTTTCGAAACCAGGAATTTTGGTCCAGGGCCAGGAAAAAATTTGTGAGTGACCGGCGTGTACATAAGGGTACATGAGGATCATGAACAAATTTTTGACGACGCCATGGATCAAAATTCCTGGTTTCGAAAGAAGTCTACTGCCGTAGTATATAGGATTTCCAAAGTCCTGGCCAATCCGAATGATGCGTAAATTCCGGGATTGTGTGGATTCGATTAACTGGTGAGGAAGAGATGGCCGCAAAATAGGCAGATGAAACTTGATAGGGAACTTCCCTATCCGCAAGCCCGATAAAATGTTCCTGGGGAATGTGACTTAAGCGAGCGGTTTGATTTAAAGGAGATAATGAACCTTCCAGGGGAGAGTAATGGTGATGCTCTACCCATTGAACCGGATCAAGCAGAGGGGCAAAAGTCACAACAGATATAACATCCTGACGGCCCCCGGCAACAAGGAGGGCTACTGCGGCGCCACCTGAATACCCATGAAGGGTGAATGTTTTCGCATTCCAGCTTTTTTTGATGTGGTTAAGGGCTTGGTGGTAAGCTTCTATGACCTTTTGGCTGAAACGGCCTGAAGTCCAATCGGAAGCTGTGCATCGTTTATCCAGTATATATTGGCACGGACGGGCTAAATAGAGAATCGAGTTGAGGCGCGTGTCGACAAGGGCCAGCCTGAATCCCACAGGGTCAGACGGTGTTGGGTCTGCTGAAATTGTCCAGGGATCTTGCCACGATTGGCCGTCTCCTTCAATATACACATTTATATGAGGCGTATTTTTGTTTTTTCCGTGTCCGAGAAGGGTAAAAAACGCCGTATGCAGGATAACAGATTGGTTGAGGGCGGAATTTTCAGCAAGACCTTCAAATTGCTCTTTCGGCGTTTGGCAGCCTGTTAAAAAAATAGTGCTTAAAATGAAAAGAGCAGCGCAAAGCACTGCTCTTTCTTGATACAAGGACATACCTAATTTAGAAAGTTCTTGCAATACGGAGCATTCCGCCTACATTCCTGAACTTTTTGCTTTGAAGGTAGTTTGCTTCCATCGTCGTTTTCCAGCACGTATCTATGTTTGCATTCAACCCTAAACCACCACCATAGGTATGATTGGAGCGTCGTGTGTTTGGAGAAACATAGCCAGAATCAACATTACCTAATGTATCTCTAAAGGTATCAGTAACCTTCATTTTTGTTGCGCCAAAATCATGGGCATATGTTAGGAAAATATAAGGTTCAACCATATTTGGCGCCTGGTAACCAGCTTGCAACCGGTGTGAAATACGGTTGACATTCGTGCTAAAACCAGCAACTTGCCGATCCGTTATTCTACCGCCTGTCACCGAACTGCGATTGCCACCGGTTTCGGTGAAAGACTTCTGGCGATCTGTTACGTAGAGGTAACCAAGCCGCGCTAAAAGGTTCCAACGGTTGACATGATGTTTGTAGTTCCCAAACAACGCGGCAAAATACCGGTCGGATTTTGGTTTACTGGTAGCTTTTGGACCTGACAGATCATCCGGGCCAGTGGGTAAATTTGCTACACTACGATCCCGGCTTTTATTAACCCGGCTATAACCGCCCATCAAGTCAATGTCAAAGGAAGGGGCTACAAGAAAGGCAACGTAAGGGACAAGACCATAGGCATTGTCACGGATACTGCCATTATTGAATTTGGTTGAACCATTCAAGTTGCTATAGGTTAATGCCAAACCAGCCAGAACTTTGTCATTGACCTTATAGTCATACCCCAGAGCAAATGACCACAAGTTTGCATTCCACCCGCCAAAGCGCGTCGTGTTATCTTCTTTCATGTTGTCATAACCGGCGCGCATCCAAATGCTGCCACGATGATACATAGCGCCAGCATTCCCTCCACTTTGGGGAAGAAGGGAAACAGAGTTGCCTGTTGACGCGGCGGAATGCCCGTCAAGACGGCTGGAAATTTGACTTAAAACCATGTTGGCTTGAGATTCAGAAGCAACCGTTGCAACACGGCGTTCTGTAACAACCGTGCTGTTTTGAGACGCAGCAGTCGTACCATCATCATAATAACTACCTTCGCTATAAGCTTGAGCGCAGCCAATCGCAGTAGCCCAGGCAAGAGCTATGCCGGCCTTGGCAAAGCGGGATTTATAAAACTTCATTAAACCTTCTCCTTAAAAAATATTATTGCAGTATGGTAAACAAGCCAACCAAAATACAGCTTCCGTTCACAGATGTACCAAATATTAACGGGAACCGACAAGAGAGATAACGTTTGAGGAAAATCAAATAAAGGGTAAGTGTGGTTTTATAAACACACTGGAACTTCATCTCAAAATGAGGATAAAGAACCAGGACGCTCCCTTCAAAATTATGGTGGATATTCTTCAAATTTCCGATTAACATTCTCATTAAGTTTTGGCCAGTAACAATAAAGGAAACTGAGTATATGAGCGTTGAAAATTTAGAACTGAAACCCCGGATTACAGTCATCGGGGTAGGAGGCGCGGGTGGAAATGCCGTCTGCAATATGATTCGCGCCAAGCTTGAGGGCGTTGAATTTATTGTTGCGAATACAGATGCGCAAGCTTTGAGCGGATCGCTCGTTGAACCAAAACGTAAGATTCAGTTAGGTCTTCATGTCACGCAAGGCTTGGGCGCGGGTTCAAAACCGGATGTTGGACGCGCTTCAGCTGAGGAGTCCCATGAAGAAATTATCCAGCATTTACGGGGCAGTAATATGGTATTTATCACTGCTGGAATGGGTGGTGGTACAGGGACGGGCGCAGCGCCTGTGATTGCGCGGGCCGCGAGAGAAGAAGGCATTTTAACGGTTGGCGTGGTAACCAAACCATTTCATTTTGAAGGGACGCACCGGTCTCGAACCGCTGAACGGGGAATTGAGGAACTGCAGCAATATGTTGATACGCTTATTATCATCCCCAATCAAAATCTATTTCGGATTGCAAATGAGCGGACGACGTTCGCAGATGCCTTTAAAATGGCAGATGATGTTTTGTATTCTGGCGTTCGGGGCGTGACGGATTTGATGATGATGCCCGGCCTGATTAACCTTGACTTCGCCGATATTCGGGCTGTTATGGCTGAAATGGGGAAGGCCATGATGGGAACAGGAGAAGCCGAAGGGGACCGTCGCGCTTTAGATGCAGCAGAAGCGGCTATATCCAACCCCTTACTAGATGACGTATCTATGAAGGGTGCTAAAGGCGTCTTGATTAATATCACAGGCGGATATGATATGACGTTGTATGAGGTTGACGAAGCGGCAAATCGTATTCGAGATGAAGTTGATCCCGAAGCAAATATTATTTTTGGATCTACGTTTGATGAGAAGCTTAATGGCACAATCCGCGTTTCTGTTGTAGCAACCGGAATTGGGGGCCTGCAAGCCCAGTCTCAGCCAGCTTCCATAAATGTAGCTTCGCCAGCTATGTCCCGTCCCATCAACATGGCCGCCGCCGCTTCTACAATATCCCGGGAACCGGTTCCCTCCAATAGCGTTTATTATGGGCCGACATCCAACAAAGCGCCAATGCTTGAACCTACAAATTTTACGGTTTCGACAAGTCTACCTCAAAATGCAAGCTTGGGAGAAAAAGGAACGGAGGTTTCCGAGACTACCCAAGCAGAGGGGTTTTCAAAAGAAGTTTCTGAACCGTTGGATCCCGATCTTTTTCAAGACACAAAAGCTTCAATGCCTTCCTTGGCGGAGTCCATGCCATCTGTGCCGACGATACCTTCTAGCCGGGAGGATGCCGCTTCTTCCGAAGCGATTACCCATACAGAAGAGCGCCGCCGCCCAACATCTTTATTTGAAAGGTTTACGGGGGTTTCGAGGGCAAAGGCTGTTCAACCTCAACCAGAATTGACAAAGGTTCTGGATACGGAGGAAAATGAAGAGCTGGATATGTTAGAAATTCCTGCTTTCTTGCGCCGCGGAGCTTAAAACGGATACTGAAAAAACCGCCAGCTCCAGAAAAAAAGAAGATGGAACGCAAAAGTCCCGGCATTCCTCAATTACTGTGAGGCAAGAGGTTAAATTTTCCGCCTTTTAGCCGCTGCAGGATTACATTAAAACGACGCAGAATATGCGCTGCAGTTTGTATTTATCCACGATCAAACCTATGTCGTTTGGTTGTGGCTAGTGGCCATAGGTTTTGACGAACCTGTGCGTCACCTCCCTGTCACGAACCATTCGTAACGCTTGTTAAAGGTGGAGATATTGAGCTTCATTAACCGTTAAACTCCAACTTACATCTGTAACATTACGATAGGATGCAAGCGGCAGTCAAATTTATTTCGTCAATTTCTTGCCACCTGACATTTTTTTAAGAAGGAAGAAAGCCTATTAAATTTTTCAT
>CAYRJJ010000045.1:0-12124 GCA_964424515.1 uncultured Candidatus Finniella sp.
AGCATACCATAGCGGGAACTCAATTCACAGGTACTTTTCGGATAAGCATTAAAAAACATCTTGCCGCCCACAGGATCATTCTCGAGTCAACTCAGGCTATAGAGTGGGCATACATCAGTTATTAAGGGATTTTGATATATCCTGATTTATGAATCAAAAAGGAAAGAGGAATATTTAAAAAGATGACAGCTCATTTAATTGACCGGATGTTTTTAAAAGGGCGCACCCATTCTGCATGGTTGGATAAAGATGTTGATGATGCTTTATTACAGCAAGCCTATGAGTTAGCCAGGATGGGACCGACAAGCGCAAATTGTTGCCCGATGCGCCTCATCTTTATAAAATCGAGGGCATCTAAAGAAAAGCTCAAACCATTTTTAGCGGCCGGGAATGCAGATAAGGCAATGGCGGCCCCTGTGACGGCTATTATTGCGTATGACCTTGAATTTTATAATCATTTACCCAGACTGTTTCCTCATACGGATGCACGCAGCTGGTTTGTTAATAATGCGCCCCTTATTCAAGAAACCGCTTTACGCAATAGCACATTGCAAGCGGCCTACTTTATGCTCGCAGCAAGGTCGCTGGGTTTAGACTGCGGTCCCATGTCTGGTTTTGATAATGCTGGCGTAGACAGGGCTTTTTTTGGGGAGAGGCCCATCCGGTCAAACTTCCTTTGCAATTTGGGATACGGAGAAACTTCCAGGCTATTGCCTCGTTCCCCTCGTCTTACGTTTGACGAGGTTTCTAAAATCCTTTAATGTATTAAAAGTGAAAATAGGATAAGCTGGGATGCTACGGAAAATGCTTCTTGCCTCTTGCTTTTCCATAAAAGATTGCAAAGAACATGTTTCAAGCAACGATGGCAAGACTATATCTCTGGACCTTTTCTTTACCTGCCATTAGCCCATTCTGGTTAAGTTGGATCTTGGGCGGGCTTGCTTCATTAGCAATGCCACCGCTCCAGATGTGGATCTTTCTTCCCATTTCTTTTTCGGGATTTTTAATTGTTCTTGAGAATACAAAAGCCACAAAGACAGCATTTTGGTTAGGGTGGGTTTTTGGATTTGGTTATTTCCTGGGTGGTCTTTATTGGCTAGGTAATGGTCCTCGAACGGTTGAGATGTGGCTTGCTGTGCCTTTTGCAGCTGTTGGGCTTCCCTTATGCCTGGCTTTTTTCCCGGCTGCAGTCTCTCTTGTGAGCTTTAGGGCTGTAAAAACGCCTCTTGCCCGTGTTTTTGCCTTTACGGCTTTTTGGTCTATTGCTGAATGGTTGCGGGGACATATTTTAACGGGATTACCCTGGAATTTGCTTGGCTATACGTGGGATACTTCTTTACTGCAGGTGACTTCTATCATCGGAATATATGGTTTAACAGCGCTCACAACATTAAGCGCCTGTATCTTTGCGACGTACCATAAAGGGTGGATAACAGGTGTCCTGTTGAGTTTGGGGGTTCTTGGGATTTGGGGTGATTACCGTGTGACCCGGGGTCAGTCCCAGGCGGGCAATACAGAGGTAAATTTACGCATTGTACAAGCCAGCATTCCTCAGCAAACGAAATGGTTGATGGAACATTTTCAGGAAAATCTTGATCGTTACATCGCCCTGTCCCATCTACCTGCTGAAAAATCTTTGGCAGCTGTTATTTGGCCAGAGTCCAGCGTCACGACTTTAGTCGAGCAATCTCCCGCTTTATTGAAAATATTGGGGGAGGCGGCTCCTCCTGGTGGAATTGTTTTATTCGGGGCTCCGCGCGTGGTAGAAGGGCAGTTGCGCACCAGTATGATCGGCCTTGATACCCGGGGAAAATTGGTAGGCGCCTATGATAAAGCTCATTTGGTTCCTTTTGGAGAATATATGCCTTTCCGCTCTATCTTACCGATTAAGAAACTGACCTATGGAGATCGGGATTATACGCCAGGCGCCGGCATACGAACCATAACGCTACCTGGTTTGCCGAGTGTGAGTCCTCTAATTTGTTATGAAGCGATCTTTCCCCATGCAGTGATCAATGGCAAGGATCGGCCTCACTGGATGCTGAACCTTACCAATGATGCCTGGTATGGCCATTCTTCAGGGCCGTACCAGCATCTCCAGATCGTTCGCGTTCGGGCGATAGAAGAAGGAATCCCGCTCATTCGATCTGCTAATAATGGGATTTCCGCTGTTATCAATTCATACGGACAAATTTTATATCGTCTTGAATTAGATGAAATTGGTTTTATCGACTTTTCTTTGCCAAAACGTCTTAATTATGCTACGGTGTATCAGCGGTGGGGAGACCTCCCTTTTACTGGTATGCTGGTTGTATTGCTTGCTCTAGCAGTCACCTTTCGTCTTCATCAAAAAAGAAATAATTGAAATATTTTATTAGAGAGAAAAACGGATATGTTAAATCAAGAAATATCCTCTCCCAAAAAGGGGAAACCACATGAAGTTGATATCCACGTTGGAGGCCGTGTACGACTTCGGCGGTCAGCATTAGGTTTAAGCCAGGACCAGTTAGGTGCAGCAATTGGACTTTCCTTCCAGCAAGTTCAGAAATACGAACGAGGGGCCAACCGTATTGGGGCGAGTCGGTTATATGAAATGAGCAAAGTCCTCCAGACATCCATATCTTATTTTTTTGAAGGCTTTGGTGATTTGGGCTTGGCTGAGGAAGGAGATTCTTCCTACCAGGTTGATCCTGTTTTGAAGAGAGAAACCCTGGAATTAATGAGAGCCTTTCATCAAATTCTCGACCCTAAGAAACGAAAAAAAGTATTGAAGCTCGTACAGGGCTTGGCGGAAGAATCCCAGCGGGAGAACCAGGAGTTAGAAAAGGAACGCGGGTCAAGAGGAAGCTTTTGAGAATGCTTCCCTCTTGTCTCCTCATTGAAGGCAGATCATGGCCTTTGGTGGTAAGAGAAAGTTCCAAAGCCAGGCGTTTAACCCTCCGGTTGCGTCCCGAGAGAGGAGAAATCATTTTGACTCTCCCTTTATTTTATTCAAAAACACAAGTTTTCGGATTTATTGAAAAATCCAAGCCCTGGCTTGAAAAGCAAGTAGCAAAGGTCTTTCCAAAACTTGTCTATGTTGAGGGGATGGTCTTGCCCATTCTGGGAAAGCGCTACAAATTGCGCCACAAATCTTCCCAGTCTTTTCGCTCCTGGTGGGGGGAGGATCATTTACTCATCCACGCGCCTGCAGACAAGTTTGGATTTTTTGTTCAAAAATCCCTTCATCAAGTTGCCAGACAATTTTTGCAGGAACGGACCACTCTCTATGCGGCTCAATTGAAGAAACCGGTCAACCGTATTATTTTGCGGGATACCCGAAGCCGATGGGGAAGTTGCAGCGCCCAGGGTAACATATCTTATTCCTGGCGGTTAGTTTTTGCTCCAGAACAAGTGGCGGATTATGTGTGCGCCCATGAAGCCGCTCACTTGGCGGAAATGAATCATAGCCCTCAGTTTTGGCATATAGTGGAAAAATTTTGTCCGGGTTATAAAAATCTTCGACACTGGTTGCGCCAGAATGGAAAGGGTTTGTTCCAATACGGAATGTGATAATAATGTTCCGTACTTAAAAACGAGGAAATTTTTTATGAAAATCTTATTATTTACTCTATTGAGTTTAGCCCTTATACCATCCTTGAAATTAACCGTGGCTACAGAAAAATTAGAAAGTAAGCAGATTACGCCGTATAAATTTACGGATAACGTTATGCCTTCCTACACCATCCCCGCATCTTCAAGATTTACCATAAAGCGTTTAGATGTAAATGCGCCAGAGATTGTTTATTACTTCAGTAAACCGTCAGCGAGCAAATACCCTATTGCTATTATATGCGGGGGCTCTTCAAGCAAAGATGACATTGGAAGCATTATCCATTTTCATCGTTACTTCTTGAAAGAATTTATGGGTTTAGGCGTGGGTGTTTTAACGGTAGAACAATGGGGTGTTGACGGCAGTAAGGTGAACAAACATGAATTCATGGAGCATTACACACGCTCACAACGAGGACAAGACCATCGAGCAGTTATCGAGCATTTGAAGTTGAATCCTCCAACTGGCTGGAATGGAAAACTTATTTTATTAGGCGTTTCAGAAGGCGGCCCCCTTGTCACAACACTTACAGCAGCTTATCCTGAAATCACCATTGCTACCATTAACTGGTCTGGTGCAGGAGATTGGTCGTGGCGCGAAGAGCTTTGGGAGTTTGTACAAAAGCTATCCACTGAAAATCCTCTATGTCCACACAATACCAAGCTCAATGATTGTTCTACCTGTTTAGGCGTTATCACATCTCGAAATCGTTATGATGCCTGTATGGATGCCACTATAGACAACCCCACAGCTGATCAATATTTTTTCAATATGTCTTACAAATATCATGCGGATGCACAACATTATCCACCACCACCTTATGAAAAGATACGCACTCCGTTTTTGGTGGTTGCGGGGGCACAAGACACGACTATACAATCGACCGATGCATTTGTTAAAAAAGCCAAAAGCGCAGGGGGCAATATAACCTACTTGCGTGTCCCAGATATGGATCATTATGTTCGCAAAAGACCAGACATTGTCCAGGCATCGTTTGAGTGGCTTGAAGATGTCCTTAAATAGAAAATTCACGAGCTAGTGTTCTGTCATTTTTAAAATTTAGGGTTACACCTATTAAAAATCTTGATAATTTCTTGTAGGACTTACAAACATGAGAAGTTGCCATGAAGAAAAAATATATCGTCCGTCTTTCAGTATCACTGCTTCACGGGAGAAATAGTGGTACGCTATGGTTTGAAATATGATTAATCAGGGAGAATTATACCCTCTTTAAAATCCCTGCTGATGCGTCATCAGCCGAGGTTTTTTTGTGGGATGCGTCCTCAATAACGGCATCAAGTTCACTTTGGGTGCATAATCCCAACTGAACAGGGCTTCTTGGTTTGATATTGCCCGTATTCCAATGGGTTCTTGTCCGAATGGATTTAATCATGGGTTTGGTCGTTCCTAATAAACGGCAGATTTGCGCGTCCGTTAAATTGGGGTGAAACTTTAAGAGCCACGCAATCGCATCCGGGCGGTCTTGCCGTTTGGCAACAGGTGTGTACCGTGTTTGTTTCTTGCCCAATAAAGAATCTGCCGTAATAGGGGGCATGAGCTGCAGGTGGGCTGTTGGATCAGCTTCACACCGCTTTATTTCATCAGCCGTTAATTGTTGTGAGGTAATGGGGTTGAAACCAACCATACCAACTGAAGACTCCCCGTCTGCAATGGCTTGAACTTCCAAAGGGTGAATGGCGCAAAATTCGGCAATTTGATCAAAGGTTAATCCTGTATTTTCAATTAGCCAAACAGCGGTTGCTTTAGGCATCAAAGGCGTCAGCATTATATCTCCTAATAAATAAGTTTGGATGTAATATTTATTTTTACTACTACGGCTGAGGGGAAATAGCTATTGTTTTCTTCTTTCCCGGCTTAAAAAAGAGCAAGGCGGCCATGGAGAGGCCCGCTATTGCGAAACTCATTATAAATGCTGATCCTTCTCCATAAAAATGGGCGATCGTTCCTCCAGCAGCGCCACCGGAAATAATAGAAATGCCACTGATGAGGTAAAAAATGCCAAACCCGGTTCCTCGTAAATCCTCCGGGACCGAGTCTGCAATAAGGGAAGAAAAGACATTCATGGAAATACCCATTTGGCATCCCCAGAAAAGTACGCCGATAAATATTGTGGTCAAATTGGGCGCCAAAGCAATAAGGAAATCAGCAATCATTAAAGTACTAATGCCCATGATTAAGAGCTTATATCGACCAATTCGATCAGACAATAGCCCAATAGGAAAGGAACATAAGCAATAGGTGATGTTATAAAGAATCATAATGCCTGAGGCGTAACTCTTTGGTAGACCAAAGTTTTTATGAGCATTAAGTACAATGAATGTTTCGCTGACCCTTGCCAGCATGAAAATGGCCACCACAACCATTAAGCCCCAGTACTCTTTCCCTAAGCGGCTTAAGTCTGACCAGTGAATGGGATGACGCTCGGCATGTTTATTGATCTTAATATCAGTGGTATAGTGCGCATGTTTGGGTTCCTTGACAGCAATATATAAGATGCCAAAGGCAATTGTGGCAGGGATGCCCGCAAGCAAAAATACAAAACTAAAATTATCTGCTGAACAAGACATTATAACCATGGCCAAAAAGGCGCCGAAAATAGATCCAATAACCCCCAGGCTGCGTTGCAAACCATAACAAGCGCCCCGGTGTTGAGCGGGAGCGACATCACCCACCAGGGCGTCACGGGGGGTTGATTGAATGCCATTTCCCAATCGTTCAATAATTCGAGAAGCAAAGATGGTAGTAAAGCTACAAGATATTCCAAGAAGAGGTTTGCTGATAGCAGTCAGGGCATAACCAATGAGCATAATCTTTTTGCGCTTTTTAAAGTAATCACTCAAAACGCCTGAAAATAATTTCATAAAAAATGATATAGCCTCAATAGCGCCTTCTAATAAGCCAATCCAGACATATGTAACGCCCATGATGGTACTTAAGTAAAGAGCATTAAGGCTATAAACCATAATAACGGACATATTGATAAAAAACATTGTTGCCCCCAAAGCCCATATAGTGCCGGGGATCATATTGGAAGAGAAGAAAGAGGGGAGGAATCGGGAGATAACAGAAGAAAAAGAAAGCGGTGGATGGCCGGCTGATCTGTGGATTAGCGACATCCTGTCCCCGCTTTAGTCATAACACCCGTCCTTGCGTAACTATGGATCAGTTTTGACAAAGTAACTACCGCCGGCCAATTAGTATTCACAACTTACAATTTCCTGTTTATATTTTTTTTATTTTTCAATCTAAAAGAAACTTACTCTATGCTTAACTTTCACGCAATAGTTTTATTTGGTTTTTCTTTCTTTTTTGGCATAATGAAAAGAAGGAAGAACAACGCAATGACGGCAACAACAAAAGAAAATAAATAGGTTGCGCTTGAGCCAAAAACTTGAGCAACGATGCCGCCACAGGTATTTGCCAAAAAAATAGAAGCCCCAGTGATGAGATAGTAAACGCTAAAAGCTGTTCCGCGAAGGTCATCGGGCGAGTGATCAGCGACAAGCGCATAAAACATACTTTGGTGAATGCCCATCTGAAAGCCCCATACGGCAATACCAATAAAAACAGTCGTTAAATTTGTCGCCATGGCCAGGATCAAATCTGACATGATCAGGATAATAAAACCAAGGGCCAAAAGGTGGTAGCGGCTCATACGGTCCGAGAGGATGCCAACAGGAAAAGAAGAGGCTGAGTAGGTGGCATTGAAAAGGAGAAAAATGATGGGCGCATCAGCTTCCCGCAATCCAAAACTAAGATGGGCATGCAAGACCATAAAAGGTTCACCCACTTGAGCAATCATAAAGATAGCGATCACACCCATGAGGTACCAGTATCGGCGCCCCAGGCGGGGAAGGTCTGCCCAGTGAATCGGGTGGCGTGGCTGATGATCTTTGGGATGCAGGTTCTTTTTCGGTTCCTTGATAAAGATAAGGACAATTAAGACGGCGACAACTGCTGGAATGGTGGCCAGCCAGAAAAGCTGTTGATAATCATTATTGCTTTGGTGCATGAAGAGCCATCCAATAAGGGCGCCAGCGAAAGAGCCGGCAATACCCAATCCCACACGTAATCCATAACAAGCCCCTCTGCTTTTTGCGGGGGCGATGTCCCCGACCAACGCATCGCGGGGGGTTGCTTGAAGGCCATTGCCAATACGGGCAATGACGCGGGAAATGAAAACAGCATGAAAACTCGCCCATATGGCAATGATGGGGTTACTTAAAGTAATGAGGATATAGCCAAGGGTTACAAACATTTTCCGGCGGCGTAAATAGTCACTAATGACACCGGAAAATGTCTTTATGGCGAAAGATAGCCCTTCAATAATTCCCTCCAGGAACCCAATCCAGCCAATTTCCACGCCGACGACGGTTTTTAAGTAAATCGCGGCAATGCCTCGAACCATGACGGAAGAAGTATTGATGAAGAAAACAGCCCATCCAATACCCCAAATTTGTTTGGGGATAGAAAAAGCGGATTGATGAGATGGCGAATTTGGCATCAGCGCTCCAGAAGCCTTAAAATGAGTATTGCAAAACCCCGGAAGCTAATTTTCTAACAAAGAAACAACCGGGAAAAGCGTATAATTTTGCAGGGTTAAAAGGAAAGAAAGCGTGATAACTTCCCTCTTTGCGTGCCTGTTGAGAAGAGAAATTCATCATATCCATTCAATCACTTCATTATTTAAAGATTCTATCAGTGTACCTCTACCCGTCACCCTTGAAGATACCGTAATGATGTATTACTTCGTTGCTTCGTTTTTCCCCATGGCCGAACCTTATTCATTACCATCATTCCAGGGAAAGGAGCAATGAAGCAATCTGGGCATTTTTAAATTCAATTTGGTATACTTATCCGTAAATTAGGTATAACTTTTTTCATAATTAAGCTGGATATCAATGGCTTTGCTTCTAAAACGGACATTGACGTAATTATGCCCTATTTGTCAAGTCTTGTATCGAGATTACGGGAGGTTCTGTGAATTAACTTGCGGTCAAGGGAATTAAAAATCTGATATTTTCCTGTATTTGAAAGCTTGACGCGCAAAATCACCCTTACTCCCTAAAGATCAAAGTGAGTAATCTACGTTCCTATAAATAAAAAGATTTATGCTTATCACCCAGCACGTCCCGCACAAGCCCGAGCGTGAGTTGACGGTGCAGGGAAAGTGCGCAGCGGTCCAGGGTGTTGACCAGGGAACGGATGCTATCGAACGATCGTTCAACGCGGCGCAAAATATAATCAGCGACTTCAGGCGACAGGGCCATTCCCCGTTCAGCGCAGAGTTTAAACAACACGGCCTGTAAAACGTTTTCATCGGGAGAATTGACAGCAACACTTAAAATAGTTGCGAGACGGGACCGCAAGTCGGGAAGCTTGACCTCCCATTGAGTTGGGGGCTGAAGGCTGCAAATTAAAAGCTCACCATTTTTTTCTTTAATCAAGTTATAAAAGTGGAACACCCAGTCTTCATTGTGCCTTTCTTCAGGAAGCCCGCCTTTCCGGAAAAGGGCATCCCCATCATCTAAAATAAAGGCCCGGTCGTCCCTTACCACGTCAAGAGGCGCCAGACTTAGGATATCTCTCGGGCTTAAGAAGCGGGCGCCTGTTCTTTCTTGCCAGATATGAGCAAGATGCGTTTTTCCACAGCCTGGTTCTCCATAAACCGCAACCATTTTCATGGGCCAGTCTGGCCAGCGCTGGATCCATTGTATGGCTTCCCAGTTGCATGGGCTTTCCACAAAATCCGTTGGGGAGTAATTGGGCTTCAAGGTTAAATCAAGGAGTAATTGCCGGGTGCGTGTCATTGAAGTTGTCTTGCACGTTTGAGCCGCCCCTTCCGGGTTCCTCCTTGCTGATAGAAGGCCGTGCCTATATACCAGTCAATGATGATACGTGTAATAACGCCCAAGGCTGCCGTGATGGGGAGAGCAATCAAAATCCCCATGAAGCCGAACCACGTTCCTGCAGCTAGTAAAGCAAAGATAATCCACACAGGATGAAGCCCAACTTTTTGTCCAATGAAGCGCGGGATAAGGACGTTCGCTTCAATGAGGCTGATTGTAATAAACACAAGGGTGACAAAGCCGATGGCTGACCAATCCGTAAATCCTGCAAAACTGATCCCCAGGCTGGTCATATACCCGATAAGCATGCCGATATAGGGGATGAAAGACATAAAACCCGTTAAAATGCCCACAATAATTCCTTGCTTGAGTCCCACAGCCCATAACCCGGTTGAATATAAAGCCATGAGAATGAGGCAAATGATGGCTTGGCCCTTTGCATAGGAAGACAAAGTGCGATCCACCGTTACAATATGATTGCGGATTTGAGAAGCCCATTTGAGGGGAAGCAAGCTATCAATGCTGGCTATCATTCTGGGCCAGTCTTTTAATAGATAAAAGGTAATAACAGGGGTTAGGATGACCAGTGATAACAGGTTTGCCAAGGCCATCCCGTTGCTCAACAAATTTGTTAAAACCCGTATTGACCAGGTTAAAACATCTCCCAAATGGCTGATGACTTGAGTTTTTAACTCAGCTGCGCTGGGTGTGCCAAAATCTTGGGAAATATGCTCCAGCGTTGGGGCAACACGTTGAAAGAGCTGTTCAATTAACGGAGGAATGCTCCTTGCTAGAAGAAAGAGTTGCTGCTGAAGGTAGGGAAGGGCAATCAGCATGAGGGTTATGAGGATAATAATCAAGGATAGAACCAAAAAAGCGCTTGCAATTCCTCGGGAAAGGTGGCGTTGAGAGAGCCAGGTCGCCGGAAAATTCAAGGCATAAGCGCCAACAAACCCGGTGAGAAAAGGCATCAGTATAGATCCTAAGCTGTATAACGTCCCCATGAGAGCAGCAAGCCCCAGAAGCGTAAAAAGCCAATGCGTGCGTTGTTGTGCTATCATATTTTGCTTTCAGGACCTGTTATGGCTTGCGGAAAGCATTAAAGACCACCCTTGCATATGAAAAACCTGACAAAATTGTGGTTAAGGCTACGCTATAAAGAAAGGATACCATGAGAATACTCTTGATATCAGATGTGGGGACAGAAGGGATAGGCATCCCGCTGGCCAATACCAGGCCAATGAAAAGCATTTGAAGCGTTGTGCTCATTTTTCCCATAAATTGGGGAACCAGGGATATATTGTGTTTCTGTGATAAAATAATTCCACTACCAATGGCAAGGATCAAGAAATCGCGGATGAGGACAAGCCCTGCTAGCCAGAGAGGAATAAATCCCCATAAGCCAAGCGTAAGATATAGGGATATGAGGAGGAATTTGTCTGCTACGGGATCTAAAATCTGACCGAGCTTTGAGGAGGCGCGCCACCGTCTTGCGAGGTAACCATCAAGCCAATCCGTCAAACAGATTGCAAAAAAAATCCAGAAGGCGACCGTTAGGTCGCCTTGCGCAATGACCCAAAGGCATAAGGGCGTGCCACTTAAGCGTAATATCGTTAAGACGTTGGGTATATGCTTGTAAAATGAAGGAATGCGGGAGGAGAAGGCGCTTTTATTCCCTGTTTGTCTCTGAATTATTTTCCGTAGGTCCGCTCCCCCTTGGCCTTCTTTCATGAAAAATCCTTAGCCAATAATTTCGATATCACTAAAGAAAAATTTGATTTCCATGGCGGCGGATTCCAGAGAGTCGGATCCATGAACGGAGTTTGCTTCAATAGATTCAGCGAATTCCCGGCGAATCGTGCCCGGGTTGGCATTGGCCGGGTTCGTTGCTCCCATCACATTGCGATAGGCGGCGACAGCATTGTCGCCTTCTAAAACTTGCACGACGACAGGGCCGGATGTCATGAAGGCGCACAAGTCATTGAAGAAAGAACGCGTCGCATGAACGCTATAAAACGCCTCTGCCTGGGGGAGAGTTAACCATAAGCGTTTCTGCGCAATGATCCGTAAGGACGCCGCTTCAATAGATTCATTAATTTTCCCGGTCAGGTTGCGTCGTGTGACATCTGGCTTAAGGATTGAAAGTGTTTTCTCTAGTGCCATTATTCGGTATCCTTTTAAAACGTAGTGATTAAACTATAACTGAAGAGATGTAGCATTCATAGGCGAAATGATGCTGAAAATCAACAACAACGTACATACCTCACCAATTCCGGCAGTAACTTTTTGAGTAGCGCGGGATTTTTAAGGTGAAAGAAGCCTTATGCCCTTACGAGGGCTTTACTCAGTCGTTAAGCTTATAAGCCAGGGCTAATTTTGTTAAGGTTTTCAGGCAACGGGAACACGTAAAGAGATTTTAGGGGGAGGATGAATGATGGCAGAATACAAATCGTCAAAAGATTCAAGAATATATAGTATTTTCGTTTAATTATTTCCTATTACCATGTTTAACTTTTCCTAAGTCTAATGTCATCAATGCGTGGCAATATGGTAAAGGTTAAGCTAAAATACTATATCTTATCTTTTTGCATTAACCTGATTTCCTCCTCTCTACCCGTCACTTTTTTATCTTATTGAAAAACAATATTTATCCCTTATATAG
>CAYRJJ010000046.1:0-11854 GCA_964424515.1 uncultured Candidatus Finniella sp.
ATGGGAAAAAAAGCTGCTGCTTAAATCCCAACTCTTCATCTAGAAGAGGTATAGAAACATTTTAATCTCTTGGGGTTCAATTCCCCGCCGCTTGCAGTGTAAAACTGGCGTAAGCCAGTAGCGGCTGTTTCGCTGTTACCCCAGATACCCCGCTGCTTGCGGCGGGGTGATTCATTGTATTTCAGGCATTTGCCAATTATAGCCAAATCATTTTGGCGCATTTATGTGTTGAAAACCCGAACTATGGATTAGCCCAACATGAATTGTTTTAAAATCAGTTAGCTACGTTAACTCAGAATCTGGAAAGAAATAACCTCCTGTGAGCTTAAGGCAAGATCTCTACGTGAGGGGCAACTTTCTCTACAATAAGGATTCACGAAGTTTTTATAAATATTTGCTTTATAATAATTCTAATCCATAGTTCGGGTTCATATAACATACATTATACTTCTAGGCTATAGCCCTGATAAAAACCACTTGAGAAATCCTGAAAAATAATTTAAATGTTAACAAAGAGTAACCGTCCAATTTTGAACAACTAAGGATACCCCTCATGAAACTTGATAAAAAAATTCTCTCCGCCTTGCTGGTCTCAGCATGTTTTTTAAGTCAGAAGTCCGCTCATGCGGCTCCCGTTAATGCCTACGCTGGCGCCAGCATGGGCTTCCAGCGGGGATGGGGTTCCTTGAATGGGGGAACGTTTTATGATGGAGGCGGTGGCTTCACGGCTACTGTTCCTTATTTTGGAGGCATCGGCCAAAGCGAGCCGGTGGGTGACCTGTTTTTTGAGGTGGACGCAAAAGTTACCCATTGTTTTTCCATCGGTCTGAGACCTTATTACCACCTGAACAGCTTTGAAGCCACGGTGACGAGAAATGGCGATCTGGGTACAGTTGCTCCTAACTTCTCTGAAACGGTGGCATTCACAGTGCGCCGCCGCCATGCCTACGGGCTTTTGTTCGTTCCCAAAATGTCTTTTAAGGAAGTGACCCTGTATGCTTTGCTCGGTGCTGAATTCAGCCGATTTAAACCCAGAATAAACAGGACACTAATTGAGCCTCTTCCGGGGCCTGTTACATACTTAAGCTTTTCCAAAGGAGTTTCCTCGTCAGCGGCTGTTATTGGCCTCGGCGTGTCCCGGGAATTAGGAAACTGGAGCTTATTTGCGGAAGGACAATATAAGTTCTATCAAGTAAAAAAGTTTGAAATAAATGGTATGGCAGATAACGCACCAGTTTCTCAGTTCCTGAAGTTTTCGCCCAGGTTCGCTTCCGTCATGGTTGGCGTGAAATTCAAGCTGGCGTAAAAAAATGCAAATTTCTATCGGAAGTTGTGGTAGCTGCGGAACCTGAAGCCCGCCTTTCCCTTCGGGGGGCGCTAAAGAATGAAATGGACTGATTGTGGCATTGTATTGTCTGCCCGCCCCTTTGGGGAGAACAGCCGTATTCTTTCCCTCTTAACGCGTCATTATGGCCGTCATGCGGGGCTTGTCAAAGTCCCGAAAACGCGTTCCCGCTTGAGCATTGAAGCGGGCACGTTTGTGGAAGCGACATGGAATGCCCGGCTTTCCGAGCATTTGGGACAATGGAGCCTGGAGACCACGGCAGCCATGGCGGCCCGCCTCCTTCCCCTGCCCTTGCCCCTGACAGCGCTCAGCAGCGCCTGTAGCCTCACGGACCAGTGTTTGGCCGAACGCCACCCCTACCCGGGTCTTTATAACCATCTCAAGCGCCTCATTGAAGATCTGGCCCAAGCCCCGGATTGGCCAATATCCTATATCAATTATGAGCTGGCCTTGTTAAAGGATTTGGGGTTTGGCCTGGATTTATCCGTTTGCGCAGCCACCGGACAGCGGCATGACCTGGCCTATATTTCCCCCAGAACGGGACGCGCCGTCAGCCGGGACGCTGGTGAACCTTACAAGGCGCGCCTTCTTCCGTTGCCCTCTTACTGGGTTGACGACGCGGCTTCACCCGACATTCCAACATCCCTGTCCGTTACGGGCTATTTCCTGGCGCAGCATCTTGCGGGACGGCAAGGGTTGCCCAACATTCGCCAGAGGCTGGTGGAAATGGTGGGAAAGCAGTCCCCTTCTTTCATAGAGATAAAACCAAGAGGAACACGTTCTCTCATTGCCCAAGCGGAATGAATTTGCTGCTCAATCTCTTTCAGCAACCGTAATTTCATATCAACCCTGCCGAAATGATGACTCAATAAAATTGAGCATGGTTAATATAGAGATTTCAGAAAATTTACAGTGCGGAAAGAAAAAAATGAATAACTTGTGCGCATTAAGGAGCGACAACTTGAATATCCTATCGGTTTCTGATATAAAAAATAATCCTGCCAGCAGGATATCGTATCCACAATGGCATGAAGATGGAAGTCGCCCTTATGCCCCCTTCCCTGCTGCCCTCTCCCTTACCCCGCAACCGTTCCCTCATTTTTTGGCTCTTCAGTACGTGTTTCCTCATTTGGTTGATGATCATGGTAGGCGGAGCGACGCGCCTGACCCATTCCGGCTTGTCTATTGTTGAATGGAAGCCCCTTACTGGCGTGTTGCCTCCTCTCAATCAGGCTCAGTGGTTAGAAGAATTTGAAAAATACAAACAATTTCCAGAATATAAGCTGATTAACCAGGGAATGGGACTCTCTTCCTTTCAGTCCATCTATTGGATGGAATACGCCCACCGGTTGCTTGGCCGCATGCTGGGCCTTTGGTTTATGATGCCGCTCGTCTTTTTCTGGATGCGGAAGCGTCTTTCTCCCAACCTGAAACAACGGTCCCTGTTCGCCCTGTTTTTGGGCTTGGCTCAGGGGGTTATGGGCTGGTATATGGTTAAAAGCGGTTTGGTGAAAGACCCCAGCGTTAGCCATTACCGTTTAACCGCCCATCTTGCCCTTGCCATGGCGGTCTACGGCCTTCTGCTGTGGACAGGTTTGGGGATGAGAGGTGTTCCCTTCAGAGACTTTGTCAAGGTTGAGCCTCCGGTCATTGGCCGCCTCAGCCTCGCCTCCTGTATAGCCGTTGCCTTGACGATCCTTTACGGGGGGTTGGTGGCGGGTTTGAAAGCCGGCTTAATCTATAACACGTTTCCGCTTATGGAAGGACAATTCATCCCGGATGAGTGGGCTTTTTACCGCCCCCTTTGGTGGAATTTTTCGGAAAATGCGGCTCTCGTCCAATGGATGCACCGCTGGCTGGCTTTGGGTACGGTTGCGCTGATCCTCGTTACGGCCTGGAAAGCCGGGCGCCATAGCCCGAACCGGCATACCCGCGTTACCGCGCTTTTCTTTGCCATCGCTGCCCTGGCGCAAGCCATATTGGGCGTGTTAACCCTTCTCTTTCACGTTCCGGTCATCTTGGGAACCCTTCACCAGGGAACTGCTGTCATTGTGTTGAGCCTGGGATTGTACCTATATTACCTGGGAAAACAAACTCCATAAGATGCGATTTTTCTTGCTTCCCGTTATTTTTGGACATATGGTTGTGAGTATGCTGCTTTACCTGCTCCCATCTATATCCTCATTGTCCTCCGCTTAAGGCGGAACCATCTTTCTTTTATTAGCCTTATCATTTTATGAAAACCAACCCGCTCACCCCTCCTGGAGAGAAAAAAATCATGCTTAAAAGCTTACCTGTCCAACTCATCCTTGCCATTTTCGCGGCTTATTTCCTCAGTGGTATTTTCAACCTTGAGACGATCCGCCTCTTTTTCACCCTCAGTTGCGGCCTGAAAGAGATCTTGATGGGAATGTTACCTTTCGTTATTTTCAGCTATATCACAGCAGCCATTTTATCAATGGAACAACGGGCCCCTTTCCTGATTATAAGCATTCTCGCCCTTGTCACCTTGTCCAATGCCCTGACCGTGCTTGTATCCTATGGAATTGGCGTTAATTTATTGCCATTGCTGACTTTCGGGGGATCCGGCTTGCCGGAGCTTCAGGATACCGTAACGCCCCTGTTCACGCTCCTCATTCCTGAAATTTTAGCTCCCGACCGGTCTCTGCTGCTCGGCGTAAGCGTTGGCCTTATCTTCAGTTTGATTAAGGCGCCCCGGGTTACAACCCTGGCGCACAAGATGCGTCATTATATGACCGTATTCCTGCAAAAAGCATTTATCCCCCTGTTGCCCGTTTATGTCTTTGGTTTTATATTAAAAATGGAATATGAAGGCACGCTTTCCATTTTAGTTAAAAGCTCAGGACATGTTTTCGGGCTTTTGTGGGTTATTATTATCCTTTACCTCACCCTCTTGTATTTCATAGCAAGCGGCTTTCGCTTATCCCGTTTTTTTGAGGTGGTTCAGAATATGCTGCCTGCGGGCATTACCGGGTTTTCCACCATGTCAAGCGCCGCCACGATGCCTGTCACGCTTGCCGCGACAGAGAAGAATATGGGGGATGAGCAATTTGCCGACCTTGTCATCCCGACAACCGTCAATATTCATTTAATAGGGGATGCTTTAGCCATTCCCATCCTGGCTCTCGCCGTTCTGAGTCTGTCCGGTATGCCTTTGCCCACTTTTGAGAACTATTTACTCTTTACCCTCTACTTCTGCCTGGCCAAATTTTCCGTGGCCGGCATTCCCGGCGGCGGCATCATCGTTATGTTGCCGATTTTGCAAAAATATTTGAACCTGTCCCCGGAAATGGCCAGCCTGATGACCACAATTTATATCGTTCAGGATCCGATCTTTACCAGCGCCAATGTGATGGGCAATGGCGCTTTCGCTTTGGTGGCCCGCAAAATAACCAGACGCGGATCAAGGAACCTGAGCGAGAGAGCCGACTCTTAAGGCGTGTCATCAATTATCGGCTTTTGGACTGCAAATGGCGGTTTTCTGCGCTTCCGTTTCTCAAATACGCCTTAAGTATTCTGCGATACGGTTCTCAAAACCCACCATTTTCGCCACAAAATCCTTCAATTGATGACACGCCCTAAGGTTTTCGTTCTTGAGGCGTAAAAAACTCCCGCACCCGGACGAAGACAACGCTGGTAACCGGGTTGGCCGCTAAAGAAGGAACCTTTTATTTATAAAACCAGCCAGATTGCCGCACCCAGAATCATACGGTATACAACAAAAACCGTTAAAGTATAGCGGGCGAGAAAGGCAAGCATGAAATGAATGGCGGCAAGACCAGCCAGGCTTGAGAATAACATACCTAACCCAATGTCCCCCCAGGCAACGGTCGTATCGGCTTTTATGGCATCATACGCTGTCAGGGTGGCAGCCCCTAAAATAGAGGGAATGGACATCAGGAAAGCGAAACGGGCGGCGGCAACCCGGGAAAAGCCAAGGCTTAAAGCCGCGCTGATGCAAATACCAGAGCGGCTAACGCCTGGAATGAGGGCAATGGCCTGGCCGAGACCAATCAAGAAACCCGACCCTATGGTCATGCTATTCAAGCTTTTTTTCTGTGAACCCAGGCGATCAGCTGC
This sequence comes from uncultured Candidatus Finniella sp., assembly GCA_964424515.1. Taxonomy (GTDB): domain Bacteria; phylum Pseudomonadota; class Alphaproteobacteria; order Paracaedibacterales; family VGCI01; genus VGCI01. The sequence goes on from CAYRJJ010000046.1 coordinate 5,447, forward strand.
ATATAATACAAGGGCAAACAAGATGCTGGTGGCGGCGATCACGTTAATTTGCCGGATACCCCCCAGTCCTGCCTTTTTCAGGAAAAATCCCGCTCCGATGGCAGGCAGGGTCGCAATCGCTAAACTTAAAGCAAGGCGAACCTGGTTATTGAAATCCCGGGTTTGAAATCCACCCGCGCCATACCGCATACAGTGAACGGCCATCTCCCCAACATCTGTCCGAAAGTAAATCAGGACGGCGATCAAGGTTCCGACATGCAGCGCAACATCCATTTCAAGCCCCTGATTTTGCCACCCGAATAAATAGGGAAGCAAAACAAGATGCCCGGAGGAGGAAACAGGTAAAAACTCCGTTAGACCTTGAATCAGACTGAGAATGAATATGTGTATGGTAGACATGAGGTAAAAGATCCTTGATGAGAGACGCTTGCGGATAACTCCCTGCTCCATTCGTCAAAACGCCGCGGGTTGCGAGTTAGCCCCCGCAGGCGGGGACGCTTCTCAACTTTAGACCTCATGGATGTACAGGTTCAACCTTTACGAAAGCTCCAGAACCATGCCATCATAAGCGGGCATGACATGGGGAGGGACGCGCGAAGCAATATCGTCATAATCGAGGTGGTGAGTCATATGGGTTAAGATCGCCCGTTCCGGTTTAACGTGGTCAATCATCTTGAGGGTTTGTTCAACATGAGCATGGCTAATGTGGGGTTCATCCCGCAGACAATCCACAACCCAAATTTTGAGGCCCTTTAAAATTTCATAACTTTCTTCCGGCAATTCAATAAGATCAGTGGAGTAGGCAAAGTCGCCAATTCGGAAACCAAAAGAGGAACGATGGCCATGATATTGCAAAAAAGGAATAATCTGGATCCCTTCAAAGTTAATGACGTCTTCCATTTCCCGGCCATCCAGAAAAGCGGGGTAAAGGGGATCAATCGTTACCAGCGCATAGCGATAGGATTTGCGCAGACGGGTTAGCGTTCCCCGATCGGCATAAGCCGGGATCGGTTGACGGTATTTCGCATAAATCTGGCGTAAATCATCCAGGCCACCGACGTGATCCGCATGGTCATGCGTGTAAAGAACCAGGTCAATATTGCGAATGCCGGCGTCCAGCAACTGCATGCGCAAGTCTGGCGTCGTATCTATTAATATATTTTTATCCTTCATCTGAACCAGAACGGAGGCGCGACGGCGGCGGTTCCTGGGGTTGTTTGGATTGCAGGATCCCCACTCTCCTGTGATCAGGGGTACGCCACCAGAGGCGCCGCATCCCAAAATCGTAATTTTCATGACACTGGTCTCACTTTGTTGAACAACGCAAAAAAATTGCCTGTAGTTGCTATTTCGATGGCATTATAGCTTAAACCTTTCAAGTTAGCCAGGAGTTCCGCGGTATAGCGCGTGAAGGCGGGTTCATTACGCTTTCCCCGATGGGGTACCGGAGCGAGGAATGGCGCGTCTGTTTCAACGAGAATGCGCTCCAAAGGAATGCTTTGGGCAATTTGACGCAATGCGTCCGCTTTTTTAAAAGTCAAAATGCCGGAGAAGGAAATATAAAAACCCAGCTGGAGTGCTTTTTGCGCCAGGTCAGCGCTGCCACTAAAGCAGTGAAAGACGCCTTTGGCTTTGCCTTGCCCCACTTCGGTGAGGCAAGTGATGGTGTCTTCGTCCGCATCCCGCGTATGAATGATGAGAGGAAGGCCAAGGTCAATGCTGGCGCGAATATGGTCGCAGAAAGCGGATATCTGATCTTCGCGCGGGCTGTTATTATAGTAGTAGTCGAGTCCTGTTTCTCCAATGCCAGCAACTTTCGGGTGCTGGGCGAATAACCTGATTTGGTTGAGCAACGTATCGCCTTCATAGCCTCTGGCATAATCCGCAGCGTCATGAGGGTGTACGCCAACGGAACAAAAGACCTGGGGATATTGATCAGCGATGGTTTGAAGGTCTTTTGCCTGGGCGAGTTTTGTATTGATTGTGAGCATCATGCCTACCCCATTTTCTTGAGCGCGGGCGAGTACATCATCCAAATCTGAAGCAAACTCTGGAAAGTTCAGATGGCAATGGCTATCAACAAGCATTCGTTATTCACCTTTCTTTAGACCCATCTTGGAAATACCCCTTGCGGGGCAGGTAAAATTGTCCCCGGGATAAGGGCCATTCCCAGATGGGAAAATGTCCGCTGGTCATACGGAACCGCCAATTGATCCAGAATACGGGCGCTTGCTTCAGGCACAAGGGGCTGGGTCAAAATGGCGATTTGGCGGATCGTTTCCGATAAAACATAAAGAATGGTTCCCATACGCGCTGGATTTTCAGTCTTTAAGGCCCATGGTTTTTGCTCATCCACATACCGGTTTGCTTCTCCAATCACGTGCCAAATTTGCTCGGCTACCTTATGGAGCGCTTGTTTTTCGATATCTGCTTGTAAAGAGGGAAAAATTTTGGCAGCTTGGGACAGCAGGGCGTGATCCGCCGGCATTATTTTATCAGGGGTAGGAACAACGCCGCCACCCGTCTTTGCAATAAACGACAAGACCCGTTGCACAAGGTTCCCATAACTATTCGCAAGGTCACTATTGAGCCGCCCAATGAGCGCCGCATCTGAGAAATCCCCATCGTTACCAAACGGGACCTCCCTTAAGAAGAAATACCGGACGGGGTCACGGCCATAGGTTTCAACCAGTTTGACCGGATCAATAGCATTACCAAGAGACTTTGATATTTTTTCTCCGTCCTTCGTCCACCAGCCATGGGCAAAGATGCGGGAGGGCGGCGTTAAACCGGCTGCCATTAAGAAAGCTGGCCAGTAAACGGCGTGGAAACGCAAAATATCTTTTCCAACAATATGAAGGCTGTTACCCCAAAAGCCCTTAAAGTCAGCGCTGTCTTGATGGGGGTAACCAATAGCGGTTATATAATTGGTCAAGGCATCCAGCCAGACATACATGACGTGATCCGGATCTCCCGGAACAGGAATACCCCATTTAAAGCTTGTGCGGGAAACGGATAAATCATGAAGGCCGCCTTCAACAAACCGCAACACTTCGTTTCGACGGCCTTCAGGGGCAATGAAATGAGGGTTTGCATGATAGAACTGAAGTAAACGATCTTGCCATTTGGAAAGGCGGAAAAAATAACTGGGTTCCGTTACCCATTCCACATCCGCCCCTGTTGGCGCTTTTCCATTGACCAATTCAGATTCTTGATAAAAAGCTTCATCTCGAATGGCATACCATCCTGAATATCCCCCCAGGTAAATTTCATCATTGTTAAGCAGGGTCCGCCACAAATGTTGAGCGGCTTTGATATGACGCGGCTCTGTTGTGCGGATAAAATCATCCTGGGTAAATTGCATAAAGGAAGCGAGATCCCGGAAATTCCCGGAGACCCCATTGACAAATTCCTGTGGCTCCTGCCCTGCCAGCAGGGCTGCTTTCTCGACCTTCTGGCCATGTTCATCCGTTCCCGTGAGAAATTTGACATCTTTGTCCTCCAGGCGCATAAAACGGGCGATCATGTCACACGCAAGGGTTGTATACATGTGCCCGATGTGAGGAACATCATTGACGTAATAGATCGGGGTTGTAATATAAAATTTGCTAGAAAGATTCATAAATAAATTCATCTCCGACTGCTGGATTTTCAATCATAAAAAAGACTGCCATGACGATATGGCTTCTATCGAGGTGGCTGGTTCGAGCGGTCTCTAAAAATTTACTCATGCAATGGAATGCATCAACCCAGTGGGTCATTGATTTAAGCTTCATCAATGATGTTAATTTTTCATCTACCGATGTGGCGAGCGCCGGAAGATGAGCCAGGATAATCAAATGGTGAAGAAGCCATATCACTAAGTCAAGCATGACTTCGTAGCCCGGATTGTCCTTGTCAAAAAAAGCGCTTAAAGCTTGGGCCGGACGCCAGTCACCTTTTAGCGCTCCCCCTATGGCCTGAATAACCTGTTCCAGCAATTTTACGCCACCCGCCTGGTGCAGGGACATTGCGCGTCCGATGCTTCCTTTAGCCAAAGAGAGGATCTCAGGGGAAACAATATCACTCAGGCTATCTGAAACCTCCTTATCCGTTAGCGGAAAAAGCTGCAATTTGCAACAGCGGGAACGAATGGTTGGCAGCACGCGCCCTAATGAATGGGTAATGAGAAAAAAAATTGTTTTGGCTGGAGGCTCCTCTAGAATTTTTAACAAGGCATTGGCAGCGGTGCGGTTCATCTCATCCACGGCATCAATAATGATCACGCGCCAGCCGGGAATCGCTGCGCACTGATTTAAAAAGGCGTTTACCTTGCGTCCTTCCTCGGCATTGATTTCCCGGGGCATTTTTCCGTCGGCGTTCAGGCATCGTTCCAGCGCCAGAAAATTAGGGTAAGTTCCTTGAACCATTTGGCGCGCTACAAGGGACGGATCTTGTCCGTTATTCCCCAAAATTTCCCGCGCCATAGTATAAGCAAGGGTCGCCTTGCCAATGCCGCGCTCCCCCGCCAGTAACCAGACAGGGTGCATCATATGATGATGAAAGGCTTGTTGCAAGCGCTCATAGGCAGACCGGTGACCAACCAGAGTAAGCTGGCGCCTGGGAGGAAGCTCAGGATTTATCAGGGCAGGGATAAGGGCCATAGAGCCTCTTTTGCGTCAATAGTGAACCTAACCACTTTGTAGCAAAGCTTGCTCCTGATTGACAACGTTAACTTCAAAAATATGTGAATAAGTCCTTTCCTTCAAAAGCGCAGCCTATTAAGATAGCCCTCAAAAGGATTGCCCCTAAAAGGTTTTTTTAAGAGTATGCGAACGCTTTATCACTATACCTTGTGTCCGTTTTCTCGAAAAGTCCGCCTGATTCTGGCGGAAAAGAAACTGGACTTTGAGCTGGAGATGGAGCGGACCTGGGAACGGCGCCCTGAATTCATGGATTTAAATCCGGCGGGAAAGGTTCCCTTGCTGGTAGACCTTAACGGAACGGCTGTGGTTGATAGTATGGCCATTGCGGAGTATCTCGATGAAGCTTACCCGGAGCGCCTGTTGATTGGTACAGGCTTGATTCCCCGGGCGGAAGTGAGGCGGCTGACCGCCTGGTTTGATGACAAGTTCGCCCAGGAAGTCAGCGTCAGCCTGATTCTGGAGAAAGTTCTCAAACGGCATGTCTACAAAGATTATTCAGGCCCGAATTCCGCTGTTCTGCGGTTGATCAAGACTTATATCCATGATCATCTTGCCTATATTTCCTGGTTGGTGGATCGGCGGAAGTGGCTGGCGGGGGATGAGTTTTCTTTAGCTGACGTCACGGCAGCCGCTCACTTATCCGTTGTTGATTATTTAGGAGATGTACCCTGGGATAAGCATGAGCTGGCCAAAGACTGGTATGCGCGCATTAAGTCCCGCCCCAGTTTCCGCGCCTTATTAGCGGACCGCTTACCCGGGATATTACCCTCTCCCCCGTATGCGGATCTTGACTTCTAATGTCCGGTCAAGCCTTTTTTATCTTTGGCCTTGGCTATGTCGGGCAGCATTTGGGACGCGCCTTGATGGCTCAAGGGTGGCGCGTAGCGGGAACGACCCGAACGCAACCGCAAATGGAAATTTTGAAAAAACAGGGATTTGAGGCCGTGGTGTGGGACGGGGCATCCTCTCTTCCAGGCAAGTATTGGGAAGGCGCTACCCATATTCTTGTAACCATTCCGCCTGATGAGAAGGGGGATATTGTTTTGAGGCGTCATGATTTCTCCCATGCTCCCTTAACATGGATAGGCTATTTATCAGCCACATCCGTTTATGGGGACCATCAGGGGGCGTGGGTGACGGAAAGTTCCCCCTTGCGACCCGTTTCTGCCCGAGGACGCCACCGGTTCCTTGCTGAAACTCAGTGGCTGGAAAAAGCCAATCAAGGCCAATTTTTTCCCATTCATATTTTTCGGCTCAGTGGCATTTATGGTCCAGGAAAGAGCGTTCTAGATGCCATCCGGTCAGGCTCCGCTCAACGGATTGGGAGACCAGGGAATAAACCCGGGCATGTTTTTTCCCGCATCCATATTGAAGATATTACGTCCATCCTCAAAGCATCGGCCCTCAATCCCCGCCCTGGAGAGATTTATAATCTTGCGGATGATGAACCGGCTGCAACGGCGGATGTTATGGCTTATGGATGTAGCGTGTTAGGCGTGGATGTCCCTCCTCTCATTCCTTTTGAAGAGGCTACCTTATCTCCGTCTTTGCGGGAATTTTATGCGGAAGATAAACGGGTCGCCAATCGGAAAATCAAGGAATCTTTAGGCGTTCGCCTTATCTATCCAACCTATCGGGAGGGGTTAAGGCATTGCTGACTTTAGGAGCCTAGAAAAATTAACATTACCATTTCTTCTTCGATTTTTGAGCCATCTGCGGCGTG
>CAYRJJ010000047.1:0-11786 GCA_964424515.1 uncultured Candidatus Finniella sp.
CATGGGAAAAAAAGCTGCTGCTTAAATCCCAACTCTTCATCTAGAAGAGGTATAAAATTTTTATATTCGTATCGCGAAATTTTTCAAACAATCGATTGATTGCATACATATTAACAATGTCACAATATTGCTCTCTCGTATCCATAAGGCCCGGACAATCATAATAGACAGTTTGATTGTGCGCGTCATGCCAATAGCTCGGTTCAGTAGTTTGGGAAGCAATAGAATGTCCGGGTATAATGCCAGCTACGGGATCTATTACATCTATTTTCCAGACGCCGTTGTGTTTAGCTGCCGTCAGAGACTTATTTGCCAGAAAATTGATCAGCGTACTCTTCCCACTCCCTGTCACTCCAAGAGCGATAATAACCTGGTTATAGGAAAGGTTACGTAGGGTTTGAAAATCACTTTCCAATTTTGTATCTATTTTTTGCATGCCTGCTTTAACTTTCTCTACCTCATTCTCTTCCGTAGCAGAAACAGGCTGCGTTGTAAAAATTATCATACCCGTAAAGAAAAAGATAACCGCAAGCCTCAATTTTTTCATCATCATTTACCTCGCTTTTTCCTAAAATTAACGATACTCCGACCATATCTTAGCAAAGAACAAGGCTCCCACGCCATGCAAAATATAATATGGGACGTAATGTCATGGTTGTACAGAAAATCGAGTAAAAAACCAAAGAAAGCGGTTATACGAACCGTAGCAATAGAATAGAGTGGCTTCTCCAAGCCATTAAAACCAGCCTTTCGCCAAAGTGCCAAAAAGCATGACGAGCGCCCCTGTTATATAAGAAGCGGGATCCTGTAAGGCAAACAGGACAGGATCCTGGTTCATTTCCCCCCGTGCCGTCATCAACCACAAACGCAGTTTCCAATAGAGAAGCACATAAGCCGCTCCCCATAAAAAGTCCGGATAGGCATAGAGTATGGTCACTTTATCCGAATTAATATAAAGCGTGAGAACCAGGATCGACAAAAGCCCTGAGCTTATTCCGGCGATTTTGAGCAACAAATGATCTTCCACTTGGTAGCCCCGGCGTGTTGCCAAGGGCTGTTTCTTGCGGTGCGTCATTTCTATTTCTGCTGTCCGCTTCATAAAAGCCAAACTTAAGAAGAAGAAAGCGCAAAACGCCAACAACCAGGAGGAGGAATCAATTCCGTTAATGACCTGGCCATACAGAACACGAATGGCATAAAGCGTGCTTAAACAAAACACATCCAGAACAGCCCGGGTTTTTAAGGAAAAGGAATAAAGGAATGTCAGGGCAATGTAGCTTCCCAAAACCCACAGTCCAGCAGGGGCCCACAAACAGGACAACAAAACAGTTATGGCGAGCAAAGTGAAGCTTAACCCGATGCCCTCATCCACTGTCAGGTCTCCCTTCGCAAAAGGACGATTTTTTTTCTGGGGATGATGACGGTCATCTTCAACATCCACCATGTCATTGATGAGATAGATGGCGGATGCCGCCAGGGAAAAACAAATAAACCCAACCATGCCCATCAAAACAGTTAGCCAACTCACGCGATGGCTTGTGAGGAGAGGCAGGAAGATCAGGCCATTTTTGGCCCATTGATGGGGACGTATGGCTCTCAGGAAGGGCTTCAGGATGGAAGGGCGGGAGATTCGCCGGTGGGGTTGTGAATAGGCCAGCTTGCCGACAATACAGGGCATTCGGGCAGCTGCAAAAATTTTTAAGTCCGCCCGGCTATCTCCGACATAGTCAAAGGGCCGCCCTGCCGCAAAATCTTGCATCTTCGCAAGTTTTTTCGCGCCCTTGCAATTTTGGGTATCCGTCGTTGCCAGGACGGCGTCAAAAACCCCCAGATATGTGGCGATTTTCTGCGCCATAGACTCATGCGTCGCTGTCGCCAGTACAATAAGGCGTCCTTCTTTTTTCGCTTGATGGATGAGGTCCAGAACCTCGGCCTGATAGGGCAAGGTAGCCGGATCAATATCAACATGGACAGCAACCGCAGCTTTTACCCTTTCCGGGCGAAACCTTTGTCGAAACAGCATCTTCAGTGTGGCGCAAGGAGAGATGGCAAAAGAACGGATGAGTTGTTCACGTAAAATGTCAGTTTTAATCAGGGACTCGTCCAGATCTACAAAAAGGATGGGTTTCATCGGACTACTCACCCTTCAGTTTGGCCTGAACAGCCTTGACGACCGCTTCCGCCGTTATGCCAAAATGCCGGTAAAGCTGTTCATAAGGAGCGGAAGCCCCAAAGCTCTTCATGCCGATGATGACGCCATCCCTCCCCACATACTTTTCCCACCCCAAAGAACTCGCCGCTTCAATGGCGACCCGCAGCGTAAGGGGGCCTAGTACAGCGTCACAATATGCTTCTGGTTGTTGGTCAAACAAGTGCCAGCAGGGAAGGGAAACGACGGCTGCAGCAAGTCCCATTGCTGTTAGTTGGCCTTGCGCCCTCAAGGCAATGTCAACTTCAGATCCCGTCGCGATCAGCGTCACCTGACGGGGGCCGTTACTTTCCCGCAGCACATACCCTCCGCGCGCGCTCAAATTTTCAGAAACTTTTTCCAACCGTATGGTAGGCAACGCCTGGCGCGTCAAAGCTAAAACAGAAGGGGTGCGGCGATGTTCGAGAGCCAAAGCCCAGCACTCCGCCGTTTCAATGCCATCCGCAGGCCGGAAGACATTCAGGTTGGGAATGGCGCGTAAGGCCGCAAGATGTTCGATTGGCTGATGAGTCGGGCCGTCTTCCCCCAAACCAATGGAGTCGTGGGTCAGGACATAGATAACCTGGCGTTCCATCAAGGCGGATAACCGCAAAGCGGGGCGCAGGTAGTCGCTGAAAATGAGAAAAGTTCCCCCATAGGGAATGAAGAGGCTGGATAAACTTAAGCCATTCATGACCGCTGCCATGCCATGTTCCCTTACTCCATAGCGTATATAGGAACCTTGAAAATCCGACGGCGTCACATCCCTTTGCGACTTAGCCTGTGTGTTGTTGGATCCCGTTAAATCCGCCGATCCGCCGATTAATTCCGGAACCTTGTCCGTTAAGATATCGAGAACCCGCTGAGATAATTGACGTGTCGCCTGTTCCGGTTTTTCCTCCTGAAGTTGGATGATCAGATTCTGAACCGCATCTTTCCACTTTTCCGGTAACTGGCCCTGGAGCCGTCTTGTTATTTCAGGCTTGTGAGCAGACGCATCAAACAGGGAGGTCCAGGCTGCCGCTTTCTTGCGTCCCCGGTTCGCAAGACCCCGCCACGCCATTAAAATGTCATCAGGTATAACAAAAGGCGCATGGAACCACCCTAATGCCGCCCGTGTTGCGGTAACTTCCTCTGCTCCTAGGGGGGCGCCATGGGCCGCCGCTGTTCCCATTTTCTTCGGCGCTCCAAAAGCAATGTTCGTCCGGCAAGCAATCAGGGAAGGTTTGCCGGATTTTTGGGCTGCTTGAATCGCTCGGGCAACCGCTGCCTCATTATGGCCATCAATGGCTTGACAATGCCATCCAAGCGCTTCAAATCGGGCCGGCTGGTTGTCCGATACGGCCAAAGCGGTTGGACCATCAATCGATATATGATTATCATCAAAAAAAACGATTAATTTGCCTAATTTGAGGTGGCCGGCAAACGAGGCGGCCTCGTGGGATAGCCCCTCCATCAAATCGCCATCACTGGCGATGACATAAGTAAAGTGGTTAAACAGATCTGTCCCGAATCGCGCGGCTAACATAGCTTCCGCAAGCGCCATTCCAACAGCATTGGCCATTCCTTGCCCCAAAGGTCCCGTCGTCGTTTCAATGCCAGGGGTATGGCCATATTCGGGATGTCCGGCCGTACAGCTTCCTAATTGGCGGAACCGTTTCAGCTGATCGATTGTCATGGCGGGATAACCTGTCAAATACAGGAGAGCATAAAGCAGCATTGACCCATGACCCGCTGACAGAACAAAGCGGTCCCGGTTGGGCCAATGGGGCTGGTGGGGGTCAAAGTTCAAGAAATCCCGGAATAAAACGGTCGCTACATCCGCCATTCCCATTGGCATGCCAGGATGGCCAGAGTGAGCAAACTCCACCGCATCCATGGCCAAAAAACGAATCGCGTTGGCCATATCCTGGTGAGATACCGGGCAAGGAGAGCCTGAAGAGGATTGCGTCATAAGTTCAGCTGCTTTCATATAAGCTTATTTTAATACCATAAACCGGCAGGATTGAGGAGAGTTTTCAAGCGGCGCCTCGTTTGATAAGGTGAATAATAAGCCCCTCATCTCGTGATGGCGCCTTCTCACTCCCTAACCAGCGGCCGGGGATCTTCGAGATACTCCTGATAGAGCCGTTGGTCAGCAGCATCAGGGTACGGCCCTTCATCGATAATACTGGCACGCAAGAGAATGACCAGCTCAACCACTTCATCTCCATCAGCAGAGGCGGTGAACAACTGACCCACGATGGGCAAATCTCCTGCAAGCGGCAGTTTTGCTGTTCCATTGGTGGCGCGCGCTTCCATCAATCCCCCCAAAACGGCAATTTCCCCTGAGTGAAGGCGTAAAACAGAATCAATTTCCCGGACTTCCACGACGGGAATGAGGGATGGTTTCGGCTGGACATTCGTAAAGGTTCTGGCATTCGCAAAAGCAATTTCGACGGCCGGATCACTCACTGAATGAGTTAAACGGGATATGGTAGGACGTAATGAAAGGATAATATTACCCGTGTCATGGTCAATTGATGGTTGTACAGACATAACGAGGCCAATGGGCACGGTTTGAATATCACTTGATACATTTATGTTCTCACGGTTTGCCGATAGATTGAGTTGTTTGTCATAATTTAACCGAAAGTATACCTGGTTTTGAGCAACCTTTAGAATTGCTGTCTGGTTATTCATAACTGTTAAACGAGGGCTGGATAAAGTTCGGGAAGCCCCAAATTCTTCAATTGCTTTTAAGAGGCTTGTAAACGTTTTTTCTTGCAATCCTATGGATAACATATCTGTTTGTTGGGCGCTTGTGGGATTCATAAAACGGCCTCGTTGCGCCAGGTCGCCCAAGCCCATATCTATATGAAAAGCGCCTCCTGTCAACTTTTGCCAGTTGATCCCGCTCTTGTATTGATCCTTCAAACTCACCTCTATCACTTTTGCTTCAATTAAAACCTGGGTAGAGACCATCTGACGCAAATTTTCAAGGTAACCTGCTACCAGGAGGTGTTGGCGGGCTGTTCCATAAACCATTACCAGGCCACCTTGACGATGAAAGCTATAACTTGGCGATTTTGTTTCACCCTCTTTGGATATGGATTGTGCGCTCAAGATCGTTTTTAAATTTCCATCCAGCTCTGTCCAGAAATCATTACTCCCTTTCTCCATAATGGCGCTGTTCGACCCGTTATCCGCTGCAGATTTATTATCCTTAATGCTCGAAAAGACATCTGTGGCAATTGAAATGCGGTTTTCAGCCGTACGGGACAAGTTCAAAAAGGGAAGGGTATAGTTAACAGGGTAAGGGGTATCAGTTTCTACGCGGATGGACTGTCCAAAGATTTTGTGACGCAAGCCCGCCATATCACAAATGTCTTTGATAACCTCAATAAACGGGCGCTTGCTTGCTGAAAAAACAATCCGTTCTAAAATTTTTGAGTCTAACTGCAGGTCAACTCCCGCTTGACGAGCGAGTTCAATAAAAACATCTTTTAAGGGAACTTCTTCCGTTATGATAACAGACACGCGTTTTTTCATAGGAAGAGGAATAGGAGGGGAAGGTTCTTTCTCTTTTTTACGAAAAGATTTTGGGGGTGGCTGGCCTTTTTCCGGCGTACTTTTAAGGGACTGGAGATGAAGCCGATCTAAAACCTCCCGGGAATGATCTGTAGTCGTGCGGCAGGATCCAAAACTTAAGCAGATCATAAAAAGAGAGAAAAGTTCCCATATATTTTTTCTTGGCTTTTTTTTGAAAAATTTTTTATTATTATTCATTCTTGCCTCTTGCTTCTCTCATGAAACAACCCGAAATTCTTTCTACCATTACGGGTGATGAATAAGCAAGTTCATAAAAAATCCGCCGTTGTGAGGCAAAGGCGGATCGAAAAAAATAGCAAAGAGCTTAAATAAACCGTTTTTTACCGCGGCCTGGCTTTAAGATTTTAGTGCCTTCAGCTTGCCATGCGGAAATGCGCCGATCGTTCTGGTTAAAAGCTCTAACGGCTTCTAAAACAGCGCCCGCCAATACTTCATCTGACATTTTATTGGCCCCACACCGGTTTAAAATCGTTGTAACTTGATTTTTTCTTTTTTCTTCGAGCTTTTTCTTGCGCGTTTGTAATTTATTAATTTGAGTATCAATAGTCTTAAGACGTTCACTGGTTGCCATTTTCTTTCCTTTCCTAATAAAAAATAAGAACAGCCGCATTTGATAATATTCATAATAACAAAATAATAGCAGCTGCATTTTATAATATTCATAGCCCCGCATTTGTCAAGAAGATAAAATTTTACTTTTTGCAAAAAGAGGAAGAAATCATAGCGGAAAGATGGTAAAATTGGACGGCGCATTATATAATTGTTTTTAGGTATATATTTAAGTATATAAATTATAATTTATATGAAATTATGGAAAGAATATTGCGAAATGGAAAATTTAAAAAAAATTGTTGAGAACTTTAAAAGGCGCATACTCAGCTTTCTATTTTTGATTATCACGGCTATTCCGGCGTTTGCTTCTATCCAAAAAGGGGAATCATTTGCGCTTCAGGGAAAATTTAATGAAGCTATGGCGGCCTTGTCCCCCCTTGTTGCCAAAAATGATCCTCGCGCCCTTTATCTTATGGCTGTCATTTATCTTTCTCCCGCATCTAGCCATCTTAATATTCAAAAGGGATTAGGGTTTCTTGAAAGGGCTGTTTTTCAAAACTATGGACCTGCTTTAGATGAATTTGCCGGCCTCTACCTGGTGGGAGAGGGCGTCCCGAAAGATGAGGAAAAGGCATTACATTATTATATGCAAGCGGCCCATATCGGGTATGGCCCGAGCCAGTTTAATTGCGGCATTATGTACAAAAAAGGCCAGGGAACAAAAAAAGATCCTGTGAAGGCTTATTTATACTTAAGTTTAGCCGCTTTTAATTATAAAGACTTAGGGGAAGTTACCCTCGATGCCGCCAAATACCGGGATGAACTTGTTCCCCATCTCTCTTCAAAACAACGCCAGGATGTATTACGCCAATTCAATGCGCTCACCCTTCCTGAAAAATCAATAAAAGGTAAAAGGGTAACTCCATGAATTGAGTCGCACTTTTTGGAAAGATCTGTTAAAAACGGGTTATATCCATCGTGGAGGAAAAGACCCCCAAGATCGAAAGACTAAAAAACCTGTTTTTCATTGATCTATTCCCGATGAATACGCCGGAATTTTGCCTCCAACGTGAGGTGAAACTTATCGTACACTGACACAAAAAATTGAAAGAAGAAACATCATGCGCCTATCCATACAAGTGAAATCCGGGAGATTAGCATATTCTTTACTCATGGCTTTTTTCCTGAATGCCGCCATTGTTCATCCCCTCTTTGCTGACAGTGACACGCAGGAAACCCTCGGTGATTTGAGCGCTCGAATAGAAGAGCTTGAAAACCAGATGAATGGAGGAAGGGGTAAAACAGACGATAAAAATCCTGGCGTCCATGTTACGCTTGACGATCTGGAACGTTTACGGGAGGAAGTGCGTGCTTTAAAAGACGCCCGTCAAACCCCGCACGAGGACATAAGCCGTGTGCAAGATGAACTACAGAGTTTACGCGATGATATCAGGCAGCTCCAAAAAGAAAATGCAACGCTGCGGTCAGCAGGCGCTTCGCAAAAAACAGCTCCCGCCATTTCGGGTTCCCTGGACGCGAAACCAGCAACAAAAAGTAAGAATGAACCTTGGTCCCAAACACAGACCTCTTCCTCTGATAGAACCTCTTCTCAAGTCCTCCCGACTGAAAAGGATGAAGAAACCGAATCTGTCTTAAAACTTCTGGAACAATCAGCTCCAGGAGATGAAGAGGAAGGCGCACAGAGACCATCAAAGGTAAAAAATAATAAAAATAAGGATGTAGAGACAATTCGAGAAACAGCGACAAAACATGCGGAAGATGTAGCGCCCACACTTCCTGCTGGAAATGCTGAAGCCCAATATAATGAAGCTTTTGCTCTTTATGGTAAAGGAGCTTATAAGGAAGCCGAAAGGGCGTTTGAGCGCTTTATGAAGACTTATCCAAATGATACTTTGGTTCCTAAAGCTATGTATTGGAAAGCGGAGTCTTGCTTAAAACAAGGTAAAGATAAAGAGGCCAAAATTCTTTTCGCCAATGCCTATAAAAAGAACCCGACAGGCCCCAAAGCCCCTCATTGTTTGTTAAAATTGGGCGAGTCGCTCGCTATGCAAGGCAGTATAGAGGATGCTTGCACAGCCTGGCTGAAACTGAAAACAGATTTTCCCCATATGACAAATGAAATGACAAGTGAATTAACGGCCTTAAAGAAAAAATACGGGTGCGAAAAAAATTCTGAAACCGCTCCAAAATCAGCCCCCAAAAGCTAACCTTGGGACTATACTGGAGATGAGAATCATTCGCGCCATCGCAACTGTTGGGGGGTTTACAGGCGTTAGCCGTATTTTTGGGTTGGTGCGGGAAAGTCTTATGTCTCATATCATTGGGGCAAGTCCCCTTACGGATGCCTTTCTCGTCGCCTTTAAGTTTCCCAATTTTTTTCGCCGATTTTTTGCGGAAGGAGCATTTAATGCGTCTTTTGTCCCCCAATTTTCCGGGCAACTTGCCAGCGAAGGACCCGAGTCAGCCAGATTACTCGCTGAACGTGTGATGGCTGTCTTGGGTATTTCGTTGATTTTATTTGTTATTTTTATCGTTATCGCAACGCCTTGGGTTATGGGCGCCATTGCGCCCGGTTTTTCTGAAACCCCTGAACGACTCAACATGGCTATAACATTTACCCGTATTACTTTTCCTTATATTTTATTTATTTCAATAGCGGCCCTTTTAAGCGGCGTTTTAAATTCGTTGGACCGTTTTGCCGCCGCAGCGGCTGCTCCTATTATCCTTAACCTGGTCATGATCGGGGCGATGGTCTTCTTTTCCGGCGCCGGCCTAACGACGGGAAAAGCGCTTTCCTGGGCTGTATTTTTATCAGGCGTATTACAGTTAGGCTGGTTGTATTGGTCCTGTTGGAGAATCGGCTTTCGGTTAAGGGTTCGGTTGCCACGCCTTACGCCTGAGGTCCGTAAAGTGATGCGCCTCATGGTTCCGGGAGCGATCGGCGCGGGCGTCATGAATATCAATTTACTCCTGGATATGGTGTTTGCTTCCCTCCTTCCCTCTGGCTCGATTTCCTTCCTTCATTATGCTGACCGGTTGAACCAGCTCCCTCTATCCCTTTTTGGAATAGCCATGGGAACAGCCCTTCTCCCCTCTTTGTCCCGTCAAATTCGGTTAGGAGAAGAAGATAAAGCCCGTTCCACTCAAGGACTGGCTGTAGAATTATCCCTTCAGTTGACGATTCCCGCGGCGCTGGGTTTGGCCTTACTCTCTTACCCGATTATTGACTTACTTTATGGCTTGAAAGGGGAACAGGTTACGGCTACGGCCGCTGCCCTTGCGGCTTTTGCGACGGGTATTCCCGCTTATGTGTTAAGTAAAGTCTTTGCGACTGGATTTTTTGCGCGTCAGGATACCAAGACGCCTGTCAAAATTGCTTTGATCAGCATTGCGTGTAACTTGATGCTCAATGTCATTTTAATGGGTCCTTTTTCCCATGTCGGGTTAGCGATGGCAACCTCCATTGCCGCCTGGGTTAATGCGGGGTTACAACTCCTTATTCTTCAACGGCGCGGGTGGTTTTTCCTGACACGGCACGTTCAAATAACAGCGGGAAAGGTTCTTGTTTCCGCTGCCGCAATGGGGGGCGGCCTCATCCTTGCCCGTGATCAATGGCTGGCGACGCTGCCCGATACGCTCTCTTTGCAAATTGCGTCTGTTCTGGGGATCATTATTTGTGGTATGGCTGTTTTCGGCGTTATGGGACAGTTGACAGGCGCTTTTAATTTAATGCAAGTGCGCCAGGCCCTTAAAAGAAACTGAAAGAACAGGATTGATATAATAGAGAGGAATGAGCCATGCAAATGTTATTTGTTGATGAATCTCGCGTTCTATCGTCCTCAAATGACGCCGCATTGAGCAAGCTCAACCCTGCAAAACGACTCAGACACGGCGTAATTTGGACATACCAGAGGATTAATAAATTGTGTAGTGTTTTTTCGCCTGTTGCCGCATTTTAAGAGCGCCATCCGTAAAACCGACCGTTATTATATGATGAGGAGACGAAAATGAAACGGGTTCTTTCTGGCATCCGCCCCACAGGAGACATTCATTTAGGCAATTATTTGGGGGCTATTCAGACCTGGGTCCTGATGCAGGACCAGGTGGAAGAAAATTTGTTTTGCATTGTGGACCTCCATGCCCTAACGACATTGGAAGATGTTAAAAATCTCGTCGGGAATAGCCGCCTTATGGCGGCTGCTTATATAGCGAGCGGCATTAACCCGGATCAGTCCGCCATTTTTGTTCAAAGCCATGTGCCCGCCCATACGGAACTCAGCTGGATCTTGAGCTGCATTACCCCCATGGGGTGGTTAAACCGGATGACGCAATTTAAAGAGAAGGCTGGCAAGCAGCGGGAGAATGCTTGTCTTGGTTTACTCGCTTATCCCGTATTAATGGCGGCTGATATACTGATATATAAAGCAACTCATGTACCTGTCGGGGAAGATCAAAAGCAACATCTTGAATTTGCGCGGGATATAGGGGGGTTGTTCAACCGTGAATTTAAGAAAGATGTATTTCCCTTGCCCGAGCCGATCATCAAAGGGCCAGCAACGCGCATCATGAGCCTGAGAGATGGCACAGCCAAAATGAGTAAATCTGATGTATCTGACTATTCCCGGATTCATTTGATGGATGATGCTGATACCTTAGCCCTGAAAATCCGCAAAGCTAAAACGGATGCAGACCCTCTTCCCGCCCATGCTCAAGGACTTGAAGACCGACCAGAAGCTTATAACCTCGTCAATATTTATGCGGCCTTATCAGGGCAAACTGCTGATCAGGTCTGTAAAACTTTCGCTGGAAGTTATTTTTCAACCTTTAAGAAAGATCTTACCGACCTCATGGTTGCCAAAATTTTACCCCTTGGACAAGAAATGAAGCGTCTTTTAAAAGACAAAGGGGAGCTGGATCAAATCCTGAACCGGGGGAGTATTCGCGCCAATGCGTTAGCTGAACGCCATATGGAAGAGGTTCGCGAAACCGTTGGCCTTTTGAAACCACGGGAATTGTAGGTCATACCCGTTCACTATGGGTATTGAACATAATTTTATTGGAGAAGAGGGAAGATTGAGCATTAAGGAAGCCAGAAATTGCGAGGCTGTTGCTAGACAGGAATAAAAAGGCGGAAAAGCCTGACAGCTCAGGTTTCTTTTTGCGGCACCGCATTTTTTTAAGGTTTGGAGATGGATGGAAAAAGCCTTGTTTTGCTTGGTTGCGGGGGCTGGATTTGAACCAGCGACCTTCAGGTTATGAGCCTGACGAGCTACCGGGCTGCTCTACCCCGCGATAAACACTAATCTGAAGTCAAACCTCAAATCTATTTATTACATTATCAGCTTTTTCTGATTTTATGCAAGAGAAATATAAAATCCCTCTTACCACCTGACGTTTTTTAGATAAGCCCAAAGTTTGGGTATGTTAGCCAGGA
>CAYRJJ010000048.1:0-11756 GCA_964424515.1 uncultured Candidatus Finniella sp.
CGCCTTTCCGCAAGGTTGGAACGGGAAAGATCTCATCCCGGTCCCATACTGCTGCATGAGGGGCCAGGTGGTCCGTTGTAAAATTCCGGGCTAACTCCTGGAAAGATGCTTGTTCCGGCGTTAACGAAAAATCCATAATGTCAGCTGTTCCAGCCCTCTGCTTTTTTCAACGGTAAAGGAGAGCTTGTAAAATGTCTATAATGGAGGAAAGATTGATAAAGGAAAAAAAAACTTTTATAAAACGGGTTAAATGAAAGAACGAAAGCGAGAGAAGCATGAATTTTTTTGGACAGTTCCCCACCACCCGCTCCCGCCGCCTTCGCACCCATGGCTGGTTAAGGGATATGGTACAAGAAACCAGGCTGCACCCGTCAGACCTTATCCTCCCCCTTTTTATCCGAACGCCTGAAGGTCCCGCTGAAATTGCAAGTATGCCAGGCGTACGACGCTGGACGATCGCAGAGCTTCCCCAAATCATTGAGCAAATCGTTGAAGCTGGCATCCCTGCCGTTGATTTATTCCCTCTCACCCCCCATGAACTCAAGACGCTGGAGGGCGAAGAAGCTTTTAATCCAGAAAACCTCATATGTCAAGCGATCCGTACCATTAAAAAAATGACGCCTGAGCTGGGCGTGATTACCGATGTTGCCCTGGATCCCTATACAACTCACGGCCATGACGGGGTGTGGAATGGAAAATACGTGGATAATGATTTAAGTCTGGAGCAGTTGATTAAGCAGTCTTTAATCCAGGCCGAAGCCGGAGCGGATATCATAGCCCCCTCGGACATGATGGATGGCCGCGTCGCCGCCATTCGTCAAGTTTTGGACGCCAATCATTATGAAGACAGGGCCATTATGAGCTATACCGCCAAGTATGCTTCCGCTTTTTATGGTCCTTTTCGCGAGGCTGTCGGCGCTGGTAAACTTGCCGGACAGGATGGGCGCCCCGTTGGGGATAAGAAGACCTACCAAATAAATACGGCAAATGCCGAAGAAGCCTTGCGGGAAGTGGCCCTGGATTTGCAAGAAGGAGCAGACATGGTTTTGGTTAAGCCAGGTCTGCCCTGTCTGGACATCATCACCCGTATTCGCCAAACCTTTTCCGTGCCCACTTTTGCCTATCAGGTTAGCGGAGAATATAGCATGATTAAAGCCGCTGCTGCTCAAGGGTGGATTAATGAACAAGCCGTTATGGAAGAAAGCCTGATTGGCTTGAAACGGGCAGGCGCTTCCGGAATTTTCACTTATGCCGCGTTAGAAATTGCCCGTAAAATCCTTGACAAGGGAGACAGCTCCCCTCCTGCTTTATTTTTCTCAGGAGGTAACCCCAAAAGGCCACCTCATTAAAGATGAGAGGTGGAAGACTTTTGAAGACGATCAATATAAGACCTGCCGCGTAAGTAATAATTTAAGAATATGAAGTGGTAATTTCAATAAAATTCTTACTTACGCGGCAGGTCTATTGATGATTAATATAGAAATAGACGAAAACGGTTTGCTCTCACATTCAACTTAATTGCTAGTAGGTCGTTTCATTAATTGCGCCCCCCTGCTTATTATTAAGAAGATCTAACCCTGTTTTTATTTACAAAAAACCCCATGGCCAAAATAAAAATAACCCACGGCCCGAACCAGAGAGCATAGGTGGGCCACCCCACGGGCGGCAGGGTTATAATGCGTATTCCATATTGGGTGATAAAGGCATCCAGAATTTGCTGGTCCGTTTGTCCTTCCCTCAAAGCTTGCCGGATTTGGGAGCGCAGATAAGCGGCGGACTCAACGGGTGATTCATCCAGTGTTTGTCCTTGACAGGTCGGGCATATAATTTTCCGGCTTAAATGACGCGCCCGCGTTTCCAGCGCAGGGTCAGCCAGTTGTTCATGGGCATCCATGCCAAGGGCTGGCTGCAAGAGAAGAGCCACCAGGGGAAGCGCCTTTTTCAAACTGCGGAACCGTTTGACAAAGGCCATCATTCCGCCGCATACAATGAGAAGCCCGCCCAGCCACAAAAGGTTTATGAAGGGTTTGTAATAAGCGTGGATGCTCCATTTTTGGCCTTCATACTCCTCTCCCAATGTCACATAGATATGGTGGAGCCGCCCAAACCCGACGGACCGGATAGCTGATTCCCCATGGATGACGCCTTGCGTCCAGTAGAAACGCTTTTCGGGCGTGAGGGCACCCCCTCCCGCATTGAGCGTAAGGGTTGCCTGGCGGGCTGTATAATTGGGGCCTTGACGGGACATAACCTGTTGAAGCGTTAAGGAAACCGGGCCAATGGAGAAAGTTTCTCCGACTTTGACGGCTTTGATCAGCTCCCTTTCTCCAAGGCTTGACCCCACCATTCCCAGAACGGCAATGCCGATGCCAAAGTGCCCTAAAATAGTCCCGGATAGTATTTTTCTTTTCTTGATGGCATATCCAGCCGTCGCCAAAATGGTCCAGATTGACCCCGTGAACGCCGCTAACCCCAACATATGACGGATACCCCAACCCAGATAAGCGGCGAAGAGGCTCAAAAGCGTCAAGCAAAAAAGAGGAAGCAGCCAACGTACGGAAGAGGAAGGCAAACCGCTGGATGGCCAACTATACCAGGGACCTAAACCAACCAGAACCAAAAGCGGAAGCATCATCGGGGTAAAAGTGGCATTGAAGTAAGGGGCGCCTACGGTAATCTTCTGACCAAAGGCTTCCAGGATCAGGGGATAAAGGGTGCCAGTCGCAACGGTTGTTGCGCCTGTTACCAGAATCACCGTCATTAATAAAATAAGCCCGGATCTGGATAACGGTATGGCGGGGGTCAGGGAGCGTAACTTGGGGAGGCGCCAGATAAAAAGGCCAAGGGCTGGTAAGATCAAAAGGGAAGATAAAATAAGAAGGAAAGCCCCGCGTTCTGGATCAACAGCAAAATTATGAACGGAAGTCAGGAGGCCGGAACGAACAAGGAATGTGCCGAACAAACATAAGGCAAAGGTCAAAATACTTAAAAAAAGCGTCCACGCCCGAAGCGCCCGGGTTGTCTTTAACGCAATGATGGTGTGGAGCAACGCTGTTGCGCACAGCCAGGGCATGAGCGCCGCATTTTCTACAGGATCCCAAAACCACCAGCCCCCCCATCCCAGCTCGTAATAAGCCCAAAAACTTCCCAGCCCGACGCCACATGTTAAAAAAGTCCAGGCGAACAGAATCCAGGGACGTACCAAAGGCGCCCATGTTTCTGGAATTTTTCCCTGAACCAAAACCGCAACAGTCAACACAAACGGAATAGCAAAGCCAGCATAACCTATATAAAGAAGGGGAGGGTGGATCGCCAGGCTTGGATCCTGGAGAAGGGGGTTTAAATCCTGGCCTTGAAGGGGAACCGGGTCAGCAAGGGCGAATGGATCACAAGCCATCAACACAAAGAGAAGAAAGCCAAAGTTCATAAAGCCCATGAGGGGAGCAGCAAGCGGGTAAGGGAGTTCCCGGTTTCGGACCTGGGCAGCAACAACGGCGCCATACACAGATAAAATCAGGATCCACAGAAGCATTGACCCTTCATGGTTTCCCCACACGCCCGATATTTTATAGAGAAGGGGTTTCTCCGTATGGGAATGCAAAACAACGGATAAAAGAGTGAACTGATCCGTCGCATGAGCATAGAGAAGCAACCCGAACGCCAGGGCACCGAAGAGGGCTTGCCCATGAGCAAGGCGATGGGCGGAAAAAGAACGGGCGGGACCAAACGCTTGCAAACCAGCTAAAAGCAGGGCCATTCCAAGAAAAGCCTGTCCGGTATAAGCAAGCATCATGGGGATCGTTCCTGCATAGGCTCCCATTGCCCGTTGGCCTTCAGCGCCGCCGCTACATCCCGCGGCATGTATTTTTCATCATGCTTGGCCAGGAGGCGCGTGGCTTGAAATACTCCTTCTCTTGATAAAATGCCTTCCGCGACAACGCCTTGCCCTTCCCGAAAAAGGTCGGGAACAATTCCGTGGTATCGAACGGGGATTGCATGTTCCCCATCTGTGACGCGAAAAGTGATCAAAAGACCTTCCTGGTGGTGGAGGCTTCCCTTTTCCACCAATCCGCCCAAGCGAACCGGCGTTGCTGGTTTCTTCATCAGGACATCCGTTGGCATCATGAAAAAGAGCAGGTGATCATTGAGGGTCGTTAAAACAACGAGGGCCGCCCCCCCCAAAAACAGGGCGATGAGGATCACATACCAGAGCCGCTGTTTCCTAGGTCGCATCGGACTTCCGCTTTGTTAATTGCTGATTTGCCAGTTGCTGACGGACTTTGCGATCCGCCTGAAGGGACCAATACGTCAATAATGCTAAAACGCCCGCTCCCAACGCATAAGCAGCGATAATATAAGGCAGGTGGGCGGAGGTGATGTCCATCAAGCGGCTTCCTTCTCAAGATGCATCCCCCGTTCCCGAATGTGGAGCGACCGGATTTTTCGCGTGTTCAGTTCTGTTCGCAGACGAATGATCGCAAGCGCGCATCCAAAAGCAGCAAGAGCCATAGCCATACACAAAAGCGGCAGGAGCATCGTCCAGTGGATAGCCGGTTTTGCAAGGCGCAATACGCTGGCTGGCTGGTGGAGCGTATGCCACCATTCCACCGACCACTTGATGATGGGCACATTGACCCATCCCGCAAGCGCGATAATAGCCCCGGCGGATAGACCCTTTTCATCTTCCTCAAATGTTGTGACGAGAATCCAATACCCTAAGTATAAAAAAAGAAGGAGGACCATAGATGTCAGCCGCGCATCCCATACCCACCAGGCGCCCCAGGTTGGCTTTCCCCAAATGGCGCCGGTTCCCAAGCTGATGAGGGTAAAAGCGATACCAACAGGGGCAACGGATTTAGTGATGAGATGGGGAAGGGGTGCGCGGGACACAAACCCCCAAGCGCTTAAAACCGCCATAACGGTATAGACACTCAAAGCACCCCAGGAGGCGGGCACGTGAATATACATGATGCGCACGCTTTCCCCTTGCTGGTAATCACTTTGCGAAACCGCAAGCCCCAAAAGAAGACCCGCGCAACCGAAGATGACAGCCGCAGCTATAGCCCAGGGAAGCGCTATTTCACTCCAGCGCGCAAGAGTTTTAGGATGGGATAATGGGCGTGTCATATGAACTCATTCTAACCATTTTTATGTTTTATCCTGTAATATCCTGTTTTAAGACTTCCGACATACTCAATGAGATTATGCTCTAAAAGACTGCGAAGGTCTCGCTTTGCAGTTTTTTCCGTAATTCCCCAATGCCTGGCAAGGTGGGAAGTTTTGAGTTTTTTCCCCTTTTCAATCTCTTTTAAAAACCAGATTTGTCTTTCATTAAGCTGCAAGTTTATAGGGACATTTACAGGGTCATTTACGGGGGCGTCAGAACTGAATAATGAATGGGGCCGGAAGATAACGCGAATTACCGGCCCTAACTCTTCCCATTCTGGTTCTTCTTTTTCTTTTGTTGTGATAAGGTTATAAGGTTTGGGTTAAGTTCGGCTTCAATTTCAGCTATTGTTGGTAAGCTTCCCCTTATTTCTGCTGGAAGGACTTTGATCAATTCATATTCTGATATTCCCATAGGTTTATTGACATCCCGAAGGGCATATTCAGCAATAATGCGATCCTTTTTTCCGCAAAGAAGTAAGCCGATTGAGGGATTATCTTGAGGAGTTTTCAAAAGCTCGTCTACAGCTGAAAGATAGAAATTAAGTTGACCTGCATCCCTTGGATGAAACTCGCCCCGTTTGATTTCACACACGACGAATGCGTGAAGCTTCACATGATACATAAGCAAATCAATCTCAAACCGTTTTTTTGATACTTGCAGAGGGTAATGAACGCCATATAAGGCAAATCCTTGACCAAGAGCCATTAAGTATTCTTTAATATGGCCTAACAATCCTTGATGGATTGCTTTCTCAAGGGCATCTTCTCCGACTGTTAAAAAGTGAAATTTATAGGGGTCTTTAATGGTTTCTTCCGCCAAACGTGATTGAGGCAACGAGAGCTTTGAAGAAAAATTGGTCGTTTTTAGCTCTATTTTACCTTGGGCTTGATAAAGGTTTTCTTTAATTTGAGCCATAAGTGTACGGTATGACCAGCCATTTTCAAGGGTTTTCTGGGCATACCAGAGTCTTTCTTTAAGCTCATTCAAGCGTTCGAGAAGAACGACGTTGTGTGTCCATGGTAATTGTCCAGGCAGCGCTTGGACAATTTCAAGGTTGTCATAAGCTTCTGCAAACTTTTTCATGCTATGCAGGTTACTTCTGGAAAATCCTTGCGTATCAGGAAAGCTTCTTTTGAGATCAGTAGCTAAGGTTTCTATAAGTTTATCACCCCAATCAGAGTGTTTTTGCTTGTGGATAATCATTTTTCCAAGTTCCCAATAAAATTGGATCAGCACTTGATTTATAGATACAATAGCTTGGAACCGTCTTGTCTTAATCTTGTTCTTTACATCTTGAAGAAAAATCTTGTAGTCTGTATTGGTCCGCAAAGGCAGGTTTGTAACCATTATTCATGAATTCCTGGAAAATTGTGTCTCCCTAATAATACCTGTGATTATAAAAATTATCACAGATATTATTATAGAAAAAAGCGCAAAGGGTCTCTCAAGTTTACCTCAAAGCCAATCTTAAAGCAAAGGGACAAGCGATCAGGGAAAGGGCGCATGCCATCAAAAAAAGCCCGCCCTGGAGCGCGAGATAAGAGGAAAAAGCCGTTGCGGGGTTGGTCATAGCGGCCATGCTGACGATCATTATGGGAACCCCGGGAGGCAGGGTCAAAAAGGGAAGCAACATGGACGGGTTCGCTTTTGTGTTCAAACATAAGGCGCTGGCGATGGATCCTGAGAAAATCAGGGTTAAGGTTGTCACGGTAACGCCAAAAATAAGAGGAAAAGAAGAAAAGCCCGTGGCTACGCCGACAATTCCGCTCATCGGAAAGCCGAGGCGAACCCAGTGGGCCAGGATTTTTATCAGTACATAACGCTCCAGGGATTGACCCTCGCTCATCCGCCATTCCAGCGTGCCATCCTCCCAATCTTCGCGGAAAAGGTGATCGAGGCTCAAGCTGATAACGCCATAGCTTAACCCCATCAACAGGGCGGGCAGAAAAGCTTGCCATAAGGAGGGATGGTTTGACGATAACACGCCAAAAGCAACCATCAGACTGATGAAGACCAGTAAAACATGGCTTGCTGAATGGGGAATATGCTTCAGCTCCTCAAAAATTTGTAATCTGACGTTATCCATGAAGCGCCACCACCTTTGCTTGAGGGAGAGGAACAGGGATATGGGAGCTTAAAACAGCAGCCCCCCCTGTAGCGAGGTGCGCCTCAAGAGATGCCCAAAAATGCGTGGTTGCCGTGGCATCCAGGTGAGTCATCGGTTCATCCGCTAACCAGAGCATTGCCGCTGACAGCGGCAACCGGGCAAGCGCAGCCTGACGCCTCTGCCCTGCGGAAAGGGTTCGTATTTCCCGATCCAGAAGGGGTAAAATCCCCCTTTCCTCAAGGTTCTTTTTTAATTGCTCAAGAGTTGCTTTTGTTTGATGAAGAAGGTTTTGCCGGACGGTCAGGTGAGACTTCAATGCATTTAGATGTCCCACATAACTTTGCGTCAAGTCCGGCGCTTTGATGATGCCAGGAAGGGTATCAGGAATACCCGCCAGGCAACGCAGAAGCGTCGTCTTGCCTGATCCGTTGGGTCCCGTCAAAACAACCGCCTGCCCCGGGGCGAGGTCAAAGGACAAGCTTTTCAACAAGAGGCGCCCGCCTTTTATATGCGTAAAATCCGTCACTTTTAGAAGAGGAGAAGGCGTCATGGAAATCATTATAGCCGCCTTCCTCAATATGATAAAGACAACTGAGAGGCATCGCGCAACATTGGGCGCAAACACGCACATTAATATCGCTTTTTCTTGCACGATGATCAAATGCTTAATCTGAATTTTTCTCCAAAGATGATATGCCCCCCTGATTCTCCTTGACCCTCTTTCCCGGCTTAACTAGTTTAAGTTTAGGAACAATGGCTTTTCGTATACGAGGTTTATGATGGCGCCGCGCCCCCAATCGTTTCAACAGATGATCCTTGACCTGTCGCAATATTGGGCCAGCTGGGGTTGCGCTATTTTACAGCCTTATGATGTGGAAATGGGGGCAGGGACCTTTCATCCCGCCACAACGCTACGTGCCTTGGGGCCTGGTTTCTGGAATGCGGCCTATGTCCAGCCGTCCCGGCGTCCAGCAGATGGGCGCTACGGGGAAAATCCGAACCGCACTCAGTATTATTACCAGTTCCAGGTGATTATGAAACCTGGCCCCGCCGATTGTCAGCAATTGTATCTGGACAGCTTGACGTATTTAGGGATTGATATCGAAAACCATGATATACGGTTTGTGGAAGATGACTGGGAAAGCCCGACTTTAGGAGCAGCTGGACTTGGCTGGGAAGTGTGGTGCGATGGCATGGAAATCAGCCAGTTTACCTACTTTCAGCAGGTGGGCGGGTTTGAATGCCCGGTCGTCCCTGTCGAGATCACTTACGGTCTGGAACGGGTTGCGCTCAATGTCCAGAATGTTGACGACTTTTTTTCCCTGGACTGGAATGGCGCTGAGGGAGACCGGAAACTAACGTATCAGGATGTGGCGATGCAAGGGGAAAAAGAATTTTCCGCCTATAACTTTATCCATGCCGATACAACCCTGTTGTTGCGACATTTCAAGGACGCGGAGAACGAGTGTGACGCGCTTCTCAAGCTTAAGCTGGCTTTGCCGGCTTATGACCACTGCATCAAGGCCAGCCATTTATTCAACCTTCTCGATGCGCGCGGCGTCATCAGCGTAACGGAGCGGGCCAGCTACATTGGCCGCGTTCGAGCCTTAGCCAAAGGGTGTTGTGAGGTATGGCTCCATAACACCGAAAAAAGAGCATAACGATGGCTGAATTTTTGATGGAAATCTTTTCAGAAGAAATCCCGGCGCGAATGCAACTGCGCTCCGCTGAGAATTTAAAAAAATTAATGGAGGATGAATTCCAGGCACGGGGATTATCCTTCTCTAACCTTGATACGTATGTTACACCCCGACGACTGGTGGCGGTCGCATCAGACGTGGCGGAAGCAACCACGGGCGCCGTTGAAGAGCGCCGCGGCCCCAAAGTTGGCGCGTCCGGGGGCGCTATCCAGGGTTTCCTGAAGGCAGCCGGCATCACGCTGGATAGGTGTGAACAGCGGGAGGGTTATTATTATGCCCGCCTTGAAACGAAACCCCGTCAAACACGCGATATCCTGCCGGATGTGGTTCGGGCGGTTTTTGCAAGGTTCGTGTGGTCGAAATCCATGTTTTGGGCGCTCGGCGGGCAGACAAAGTCCCAATTCTGGGTACGTCCTGTGCGCTCGGTATTGACTGTATGGGGCGGTCAGCCCTTGTCTTTTGAGGTGCCAACCCTTGGGCTGCTCACCAGCAATAAGACGCAAGGCCACCGGTTCCTGGCGCCGGATGTTATTGAGGTTTCGTCCTTTGACGATTATCGGGCCAAGCTGGAAAAAGCCTTTGTGATTCTGGACCACCGGGTGCGCCAAACGCGTATAGAGGAAGGATTGGAAGCTTTGGCCCGCGCCAAAGGGCTTGCCATTCGACCCGATCCCGGTTTGCTTCAGGAAGTTGCCGGCTTGGTTGAATATCCTGCGCCCCTTCTGGGGCGCATTGAACCTCAGTTTATGGGCTTGCCTTCCGCTGTTTTGTCAACCTCCATGCGCGTGCATCAAAAATATTTCACCCTAGTGGATCAGGCAGGCCGGATCGCTCCTTATTTTGGCGTTGTGGCCAATACAAAAGGAGCGGATGGCAGCATCAAAATGATCGCAGGGTATGAGCGCGTTTTGCGTGCCCGGTTGCGTGATGCCGCTTTCTTTTATGAGCAAGATGTGAAGACGCCCTTGCAAGATTTTGCGGCCAGGCTTAACGCCATTGTTTTTCAAGAAAAGCTGGGAGATCTTCGTCAGAAGGGCGTGCGCTTGCTCAGGCTGATGGCAGCCCAAGGGGCAAGCAAAGCTGAAACATGGGCCGCTATCCTGGCAAAAGCCGACTTGCTCTCTTCCATGGTTCGGGAATTTCCAGAGCTGCAGGGGGTGATGGGAGAAGTTTATGCCATGGCTCAAGGAGAAGAACCGGAAGTTGCGGCCGCTATCCGGGAGCATTATCAGCCTCAGGGGCCTCATGACCCTTGTCCCACGGCGCCTCTGAGTATCGCCCTCGCGTTGGCGGACAAGCTGGATACTCTGGTCGGGTTCTTCGGGATTGGGGAAGAGCCGACGGGATCAAAAGATCCCTTTGCCTTGCGCCGCGCTGCTTTAGGGATCATCCGCCTGGTTCGCGAAAACAACCTGCAAGATTTTTCATTGCAACCTCTGTGCTGTGAGGCGATTGAAGCTTATCAGGATCAAGGGATTTCCTTTAAGCCCGGGTTTCGCTTTGAGTCTGTTCTTGACTTTATTAATGAACGCCTGAAAGTCGTTTTACGGGGTGAGGGGATGCGCCACGATTGCGTGTCCGCCGTGATTGACCGGGCAACCATTGCGCACGCTATTAATGTGGATGAACTCACAAAATCACCGGAATTTTCAGCCATTCAAGCCTATATCGGAACACGCTCCTATAATATTTTCTCTCTTTCCCGGCGCGTCAAAGCGCTGCAAGATTTTCTTGACTCGTCCGATGGGGCGGCCTTGTCAGCCACATTTCGCCGGGTGGACGGGATTGTGGAAAATGAAATCACAAAGGATGGCTACTTCTACCTTGATGTGAAGCCTGAGCTTCTTGTGGAAGCGCAAGAACGCAGTCTTTACGAACAGCTTGAGCAAATTATCAGGGTGCGCAACCCCTTGCTGGATGCCCATGATTACACGGGGTGGATGGCGCAGCTTGCTACGTTACGCGCCCCGGTTGATTCATTTTTTGATTCCCTGAAAGTGAACCATGAAGACAAAACCATCCGCGCCAACCGCCTTGGGCTGTTAGGAAAATTAAGGATTCAAACGGAGCTTATTGCCAACTTTTCTAAAATTGAGGGTTAGGCTTATAGACCCCTCGCCTTTGAAGGCGCTTTTTATGGACGCCCGTGCTACTCTCTTGAGAGAGGGTAGCTTTCTCTCTTAAATATTCTTATAACACGCTTCCAACTTATAATTGCGGGGAGCGTAAGATCCGCAGCAACCCAGACATTTTCAAATTTTTACGTCTCTCAGCCATTACGGGCAATTTAAAAATTTGACCCATCCGGTGGGCAACCTCTATAAACTCCCTGTGCGGTTCAATCTATGCGGTTCAATTTTGCGCCCGCTTACGTCTGCGGTTGCTATGCCGCCAGCGAGCCAGAAAGGATGAGGATCATGGTCTCTGTTACCAAAGATACCATTTTGAAAAAGCTGGAGACTCTTTACCGGAGCGTTTTTCATGACGGCAAATGGCATATCGCCTTACAGATGGCGGAACGGCAAGGAAAAAATAGGGGTATGTTTGCGACACGCCATCTTCCAGCAATTACGCGCATCGCGGGCATGGCGGAACAGCTGCGGCAGGACTTGATAGGCGCGGGAAAGGCTTGATCCTGAGTTGACGCATCCCCCGCCCCCTGCAGAAGCGTCAGAGAGCGCCTGTTGAAGAATCCGTTTGCATACACTAAGAATCCTTCCACAAATAATACCATTTAGAAATAATAAGTGACAAATTTTATGGCAGTGCTATTTTCCTT
>CAYRJJ010000049.1:0-11564 GCA_964424515.1 uncultured Candidatus Finniella sp.
AACAAAAATTTTAATAGCTGTAATCCTAAATTCTATGCATGACCGAGCACTAGCCACCAGAAACCATCCTGAATAAGCCGCGCGCCAAAAGGACAAAATCAGCAACCGTCAATTCTTCCGCCCGGGCGCAAGGGTTTATGCCTAATTTTATTAATTGATCTTCAGAAAACAGGGGCTTTAAGCTGGAACGAAGCATTTTTCGCCGCTGGCCAAAAGCGTGCTGAGTGATGGAAGACAGGAAAGGAAGGAGTTCTTTTTCTTCAGGATCCAATAGCTTTGGAATCAGGTAAACAACGCTGGACGTGACTTTTGGAGCCGGCATAAAGGCTTTTGGAGATAAATCAAAAAGCCGCTGACCTTCACATAGCCACTGGGTCACAATCGACAAACGCCCATAATTCTTTGTGCGGGGCTTGGCGAACAGACGTAAGGCCACTTCTTTTTGAAACATTAAAGTCAAAGATGTTATCCGCTCAAGATTGGATAACCACTGGATCAGGAGGGCGGTACCAATATTATAAGGCAAGTTCGCCACAATTTTAATGTTCCCGTCAGGAATGACGACCTGAGGAGAAATTCCGAGAGCATCCCCTTCAATAACTTGCAGTTTACTTTGATGCGCCCCTTGAAAAGCAGCTTGAACATCGCTTAAAATTTCAAGGCACCGATGGTCACGCTCAATGGCGACCAGCTGGGCGCCTGCTTCCAGTAAAGCGCGGGTAAGGCCGCCCGGGCCGGGGCCAATTTCAAGAACGGTCACGTCATCAAATGTTCCGGCAGCTTTGGCAATGCGCCGGGTTACGTCCCTGTTCAGAAGAAAATTTTGACCCAGGCTTTTTTTTGCCAAGAGGCCGTAGCGCTCAATAACTTCCCTTAAAGAAGGGAGAGGATCCTTATTTCCACTCAATAAAAGCTGCCGTTTTTAATTTAGCCATTTCTTGCGCTGCCCGCTTGCCCAATTTTTCCTGTTCGAGAGCGATTGATGCCGTATCCCGAGTGAGCGGCGGAGGAGGCGCCACTTTTGGCATGGCCTTGGAACAAACCATCGTCAGAACCAATCCATCCGGCGTCATTGCCGGCTGCATACAATCTCCTGCCTTTGTCTTACGTACCATCGTCTTGAGTTCTTGTGGCAACTGCCCAAGTTTGACAATACGGTTTGCATCAATTTTCGTCGCTCCAAAACCACGGGCAGCTTTCAAGAAAGCAGCGCAGCCCTTTGCCTGGTGGGTTTCTTCAATTTTTGGCCCTAAAATCATCATAACTTCTTCAGACGTTTGGGGCGTCACGTCAAAAACAGCCTGGCACAATGTAACATCCATGAGATCGGGAGAAGGTTCTTCTGTTTTGACATCTTTTGCTTTATATAATTCTTTATCAACTTCTTGATCGCTGATATAAACGAGCGGCCCGTACATTTCCCGAATATAACGTCCCCAGGCCATTTGCGCCCTTAACCGCGTGAGCATGGTCTGTTTGGAAATACCATTAGACTGAAGCATTTTGATCATCGCATCCAATGACATCTTATTATCTTTAGCCAAATTCTCAAGGGACTTCTCTACATCCGCATCCTCTATTTTAATTTTTTTTGATTTCGCCGCCTGGAGCTGAAGAATTTCATCTACCATTCCTTGAATGATTTGCTTGCGCATTTCACTTGGAACGGGCCTACCGGCGCTCAACTCTATCAACCGGACGCGTTCTTCCACATCAGCAGCCGTAATCGCGTCTTTATTGACAATAACAATAAGGCGGGTTGATAGCGCCGACGCATTCACCTCATCGCCCAGCAATAAACTAATCCCTGTTAAGAGCAAAAGTATACGTAACAACTTCATATTTCTCCCATCCTTTTATTTACCCGCCTGAAATCGATAGGCCATTGCCTTTGATCATTGTTTTATAGTAAACCTGACTTAAGGTCTATTAATGTTTTTTACCCACTTGAATAATATATAAGATGCCCAATGTTCAGATGCCAGGGGATAGTTCCATGAAAAGGAATTTTTTTTAATGCTTTCCCTCAAGAGAACTCCCGGAACAATCATACCAATACGCAAAGGAAGCGTGGAACAATCAAGCAACAGCAATATTTATCCTTCTTTGCAGGGTTCAACTCTTACAAAAGCAATTCATAACCCGCAAACAAGAATCATTGATTTTGTTTGGGGTAAGGTTATATGACCCTTGTTACCCGCCATATCCTTAAATATCTTTTTACGAGTTTAACATTTCTTGCAACGGTTCTGACCACAGGCGTCTGGCTAACACAGTCTTTACGCTTTGTCGAAGTTATCGTCAACCAAAATGTATCCATAGGGGGTTACTTTTCCCTCGTTGGCTTTTTGATTCCAGACTTGCTTGCCATTGTATTACCGATTTGTATACTTATTAGCGTCCTGTTTACCTATAATAAACTCATAGCGGATCACGAGGTCAGTATTTTTCGCACTTGCGGGTTAAGTAACTGGCGCCTTGCCCGCCCGGCGCTTATTCTAGCCTTCCTCATGGCTTGTTTCGTCGCCTTTATCAATATTTATCTTGTTCCTCTATCTTTCCGCCATCTGCGGGATATGGAATATCAACTCCGTAATGAATTTTCTTCCAGTTTTATTCAAGATGGCATGTTCAATACGTTAAGAGGCGTGACTGTTTATGCTCGGACTCGGGCTATTAATGGAGATTTAGGCGGCGTCTTCATTCATAGCATAGGGCAGAGTCCGAGTTCAACGCGCCCCAGGCGAAATCCCTTTACAATTGTAGCCCAGCGTGGAGCGGTTGTCGAAAAAGAAGGCAAAAAGTCATTGCTCATGCTGTTTAATGGAACCCGCCAGGAAAAAGATGAGAAAACAGGCAAAGTGAGCTTCTTTCACTTTCAAACCTTAAGCTATGACCTGGATCAGCTTGCAGCCAATATCCAAAAACGCATCATTAAACCTTATGAGCGTTCTTTATCTGATCTTTTAGATCCACCAGATGCAGGCGACCTTCCTTTAACCATAAAAGCGCAGCTTCATTCAGAAGGACATCAACGTCTTTTACCTCCTTTTCTGGTCTTGCTGTTTACGCTGATTGGATTAAGCGCCCTTCTTCCCCAGGAACTCAACCGCCGGGGGCGGCAAAAACGGATTATGGTAGCCATCTGTTTAGCGACCGGCATTCACATCGGCCTGGTTTGCCTTATTAATATCAACGGGCGGTGGAGTATAACCATTCCTTTAACTTACCTGGCAATTGCGCTGATTGGATTCATCTCCCTTACTGCCCTGGAAAAGCAGAATGCCCTCGTTTGGTGGCGGCAACGCGCCCAAAAAAGAATTGCTACGGGTGTAAGCTTATGACCTATTTACTTTCTACGCTCAACTTGTATTTTTGTCGTGCTTTCCTTGCCTGGTTAGGAACATGCGCACTTGTGATTGGCGCAGTTATTTCTTTATTTGAAGGAACAGAACTCGTGCGCCGCTCTATAGGCAAAGAGAATATCGACCTGTCCATTATTTTTGAAATGATTATCCTAAAACTCCCCAATCATTTTCAAATGTTGATGCCCTTTATTATTCTTTCAGCAACGATGGTAACCTTCTATCGTTTGAACCATAGCCAGCAAATTATCGCTGCCCGCAGCTCAGGCTTATCAATATGGCAAATTTTATGGGGGCTTATCGCTTGCGTATTGATTTTAGGATTGATACAACTTATTATCCTCAATCCCCTAAGCGCTGCTATGAGCAAACGCCTCACAAACTTCGACGCTCTTTATTTTTCCGGCGCGAGTCATCACATTGCTATTTCTGAAACAGGAATGTGGTTTCGGGAAATAACCCCCGACCGGCAAAGCATTATTCATACAGTTCACCTGCAGCCAGGTACAAAAACCTTTACAACGGTTACGTTTCATAATTTTCATCCCAATGGGAGTTATGAGACACGTATTGACGCCTCTTCCGCCATCTTGCAAAAAGGCTATTGGGAATTACGAAATGCCATGATTTGGCAAGATAAGGAAGGCGCATTCAAAAACTACCCTGTCATGAAGATTTCAACCCCCTTAACGATTGAGAAGATTCAAGATAGCAATACGCCTCCTGAGACAATCTCTTTTTGGTCCTTGCCTAAATTTATTGATATTTTAGATAAATCTGGCCTATCAAGCATTAGTTACCGACTCTACTGGCATGGTCAAATTGCAAAAGTAGGAATGATGATGGCAATGGTATTACTTGCCGCAGCTTTTGGCATCCGCCCGATCCGCCAGGGAGGGGCGGCGCTGTACATCACTTTTGGTATTGGTAGTGGATTCGCTCTCTATTTTCTAAATGACATTGTTTATGCTTTGGGATTAGGGAGCCATATCCCCATTCTTTTAGCCGCCTGGACGCCAACGCTGGTTATGGCCCTCTTAAGCCTTGCGCTTCTCTTACACCTCGAAGACGGGTAAGTTTAATATGACATTTCGTTCCTGCTTTTCCTCATTATTATTGAGCGCTGCGCTTTTATTGCCAGCGTCTCATACGGCTATGGCTCATAGATACACGGGTGAGGTCAAAGACAACAATAATAAAGATGCCCTTCAAAAAGAAAAAAATAATGACCCGCATCTTCCCTCTAAAGCGCTGTCACCTATCCTCTTAAGCGCTGACGAGATTGATTATGACCAAGAAGCCGAAACGGTCACTGCAACGGGAAATGTCCAGATTGCCCAGAACGAGCGTATTCTTCGTGCGCAAAAGATTATCTATAATAGAAAAACAGGTATGATGACAGCAATGGGGAATGTTTGCCTGAAAGAACCGGAAAAAGGAAGGATTGCGTTAAATCCAGCCTCCCCCAACAGCAACGAATTTTTTAGCCACCAAAACTCTGTACTTCAGGGATTAATGCAAAATAGCGCCTTAATATCAAATCCTTTGAATTTGCCCACCCTTAGTAAACAGCTACCCGACACGGTGGCCAAAGAAGAAGAGGCCTTAACCGTCCCCAACTATAACCTTTCTTTTGCTCCCTATGCGGAATTTTCTAACAAATTTCAGGATGGCTTTATTAATGAAGCCAAGATGCTCATGGCGGATAACGCCCGTCTGTCAGCCCACTCAGCCAAACGTGTGGGAGGACAAAAAATTATTTTTCGCCAGGCCGTTTATAGTCCTTGCAAGGTTTGTCAGCTGGATCCAGCCAAA
The DNA here is from genome assembly GCA_964424515.1 of uncultured Candidatus Finniella sp. Classification (GTDB taxonomy): domain Bacteria; phylum Pseudomonadota; class Alphaproteobacteria; order Paracaedibacterales; family VGCI01; genus VGCI01. The sequence goes on from CAYRJJ010000049.1 coordinate 5,181, forward strand.
AAACCGCTATGGCAATTAAAAGCGGACAAGGTTATCCACGACAAAATAGACAAGATCATTATTTATCATCATGCCCGTTTGGAGATGGGCGGCGTACCTGTTTTTTATATGCCTTACTTTCGTCATCCGGATCCAACCGTAAAGCGTAAAACCGGCTTCCTGATGCCCGCTTACGGCTCTTTTTCAGATTTAGGAACCATCATCAGTACGCCTTTTTATTATGCCATTGCTCCCAACAGAGACCTGACGCTTGTCCCTATTATCACAACAAAACAAGGCCCTGTCATGGTCGCAGAATATCGCCACCGGTTTCGGGATGGAGACATGACAAGCAATGCCAGCTATACGCAAACCCATGATTTAAAGAAAATCCCCAAAGGGTCTAGCCTCCCGGGAAGCGATCGCTGGCATATTTTTACCAAAGGCCGGTTTGATTTAAATGATGAACATGTCGCCACTTTTGATATTAATAAGGCGAGTGACACGACTTATCTGCGCCGCTATCCCATCTTACCTCAAGGGTTCCGCTTGAAATCCCCTGTAAAAAACATGATCAGCACGGGGGCTGTGGAGCAATTTCGGGATCATAATTATGCGACTATCCGCACAACAGCCTACCAGACGGACAATCCAACCACAACGCCTTATGTCCTACCCCATGCCTGGTATAATTATCAAAGTGATCCCGGATCCTGGAACGGGATCTGGAACCTTGATGCTAATTTCCTCTCTCTCGGGCGGCGCCTTGACACCCCGGAACAAAACGCGCGGCATATGCAACGATTATCGCTAAACGGGGGGTGGCGCTTGCCTTATGTATCTCCTGACGGATACATTTGGACTTTACAAATGGCCTTACGGGGAGATACTTACGCCCTTGAACATTACCAGCCCACCCTTTCTAAGCCGGCTCTCTCCACTTTCCGGGGACGCCTGTTCCCCATAGCTTCCGCCCAATGGCGCTATCCTTTGGTCAAGCGCCTTGATAGCGCCAATTGGGCGCTTGAGCCAACCGCAATGATTGTGGGAACGCCGCGCGTCAACAATTATACCATTCCAAATGAGGACTCTTTGAACATTCAAGTAGAAGATACGTCTCTGTTCTTGCCTCAACGGTTTTCCGGGCTAGACCGTGTCGATACAGGAGGACGGTTCATTTATGGCGCAAACTCCACGTGGTTTTTCCCCCAACAAAAGCGCGTTCAATTTTTCCTGGGGCAAAGCCTCCGGCTGGATCATCACCAAGTTTTGCCTGATGGCGCAGGAGAAGATAAACGGGCCTCTGATATTGTCAGCCGTTTTCGGCTTAATCCCGCCGAGGGTATCCAGTTGCTCAACCGGATGGCCTGGCACTATACGCGAACGCGCCCCCGCATTTCCGACACAACGGCTACTTTTGGAAAAAAGTTATTTATTTTTCAGTTAAACCATACGTTTGTAAATAAATACTCAACAGCCAACGGGGCCGGCATTTCTCAAGCCACCTGGGTCATCGGATCCCAACCGTTCGATCACTGGAACTTTGCGCTTGGAGAAACACGGAACTTGAAACGCCACCAGCGTGGCGCCCTTTCTCATACGATTTCAGCCCTCTATCATGATGAATGTTTCCGAATGACCATGAGCGCCTTTAAATCGCACTCCTCTGACCGGGATATTCGTCCGAATTCAGGAGTTATTGCGCAGTTTGACTTTAAGAACCTGGGTTCTATCAACCCCTTAGGCGCACTTGGCATTAATGCCAGCAACATTATGTAGGCGCCAAATGATACGCCTCGCCCTTTATCAGCCAGAAATTCCCCAGAATACGGGAACGCTTATGCGGTTGTGCGCCTGCATGGGAATAAGCCTTGACGTCATCCATCCATGCGGATTTGCCTGGAACGACCGGCATTTGCGGCGTGCCGGAATGGACTATGCGGATAGGGCTGCCGTTCATCATCACACCACCTGGGAAGAATTTCATACCTGGGCGAGAAACGAGAAGCGCCGAGTCATTCTTCTGGATGCCAAAGCTGAAACCGCTTATACCCGTTTCTCCTTTCAAGAGGGGGATATTTTATTGATGGGACAAGAAAGCTCTGGCGTTCCCGAAGATGTTTTTCACGCCATTCCCAGGCGCCTGCTCATTCCCATATCACCCGATTGCCGTTCCTTGAATGTTTCTATTGCAGCCGCCATGGTGGTTGGAGAAGGATTGCGGCAGTTAAATTTTTACGCAAAGAAGAACGCATGACGACGCCTGACCAAAAAATACAATTAACCGCCTGGTTTTCAAACTTGCAGGCACGCATTTGTTCTGCGTTTGAGAGCCTGGAAGATGAAGCGATCCAGTTTGATCTTCCCCCAAAACATCTTTGTACGGGACGTTTTTGCCATAAGACTTGGGAACGCAAAAGCGCCTCTCTTCCCGCTCAGGATGGGGGGGGGGGAACCATGGAGCTTATGAAAGGCCCGGTTTTTGAAAAGGCGGGGGTCAATATATCTACCGTGTATGGCGCGTTTCCCCCGCAATTTGCCAAAGAAATCCCGGGCGCTGAAGCGGATCCCCGCTTTTGGGCCAGTGGCATTTCTTTAGTCATTCACCCCCTTAACCCTTTTGTACCAGCTGTTCACATGAATACGCGGCATATCGTAACGTCACACTCCTGGTTCGGCGGGGGATCTGACCTCACGCCAACATTTGAATTTACGGAAGATACGGCTGACTTCCACCAGGCTTTTCAAACCGCTTGTGATGCGCATAATCCGGAATATTACCCGCGCTTCAAAGCCTGGTGCGATGAATATTTTTACCTCCCCCATCGTCAAGAACCCCGGGGAATAGGAGGGATTTTTTATGATAACCTGACAAGTGGCGATACCAGGGAAGATTTTGAGAAAGACTTTGCTTTCACCCGTGACGTTGGCGAAGCCTTTCTCATGATTTACCCCGCCCTGGTTCGCCGTCATATGCGCAAAACCTGGACGGAAGAAGACAAGCGGAAGCAGATGCTCAAACGCGGCCGTTACGTTGAATTCAACCTTCTCTACGACCGCGGAACCCGTTTTGGCCTTAAAACCGATGGAAACGTTGACGCTATTCTTATGTCCCTGCCCCCTATGGCAAGCTGGCCTTGATCAATCTGGTGGTTTGACCTGCTACATAGAAGGGTAGCGTTGTAAAAATCGCTTGCCAAATCGTGACCGTATGTCTTATGAATTCATTATCAAGTCCCGTCCCGGGTGTCTTCTGTCCTTTAAAGTAATGGACGGGGAGTGATGTTTAGCCACATTGTTATTTGCCTTGCTTTCATGTTTAGTAAGTATTGAATTGTCTTACCCCATACGAATATGGTATCCTAAGGTTAAATGAAATAAGGAAAAAGCGCTAAGAATGCAGTACATACCTTACGAAAAAATGTCCATCAATTGGGTTGAACCCAGCCAAACCACGGATGAGGGTTTTGTGCTGACGCTTCCCTGGCTTTCGATGGAATTTGACGTGGAGCAAGAAGACAAAAGCTGGATTCAGGATGCAACCAGACGCCTCCATGCTCATCCGGAAAGCGAAAATGTCCAGAAATTTATACGGCAAGTGAAAGACTACCCTGTTTTTTACGTTAAACCAAGACAAATAAAGGAATTTGAAGGCAAAGACCTGCAGGAATGTGCGAGCCTTGATGTCGATACGTCAACGCCTTCACGGTTGGTTGAAACCTTTGGGTGCCCTATAGAAGCCTCCTTGAAAGAAGACATCCTTTCAGGCTGGACGTGGGACTGGGAGAAGATTTTAAACAAGGCGCGTATTGAAGGTACGGAGCTTTATGATCCCGTCAGCCTTGTCAGCTACCTCATTTGCTACCGCCTCGATTGGGAAAGTAGATCTTGGTTAGGGAAAGACGGGTTCGGGATTTTTCTGGAAACGCTTTTGAAAAAAGATGAACAGCAGTTTTTTCAGGTCATCGGCTGGATCGCCAGGCAATCCTGGCATGTCACCACAGAGACTTATGGCGCAATGAAACCTGCCCTGACGCGCTTCCCGAAGATGCGGGAGGTGGTTTCTCATTTTATGACGGATGAAATCGGCCATTATAAATTTATGGAACAGGTCTTTGACGCTCTTGACCTGAACAGGGAGGACTTCCCGGTAGGAGATGCGACAAAGTGGCTTCTGGATTGTCATAGACGTACCGCTGATATTTCGCCTCTTGCGTTTTCAGCGATGGTTAACATTTTTGAGGCGGCTTATTATGAGGGAAAGGATCCAATCTCCCGCGTCGTTGAACTCTCCTCGCGGCCTCATGCCGCACACGGGTATGACATGCATTACAAGATCAACCAGGAGCACCGCCATTGTGATATGCCCGTCCATATGGCTTCCCGCCTTGCGCCCCAGACGCACGGCCATGTTCTCCTGACATTAGGGATTTTTGAGTTGACCCTGAATTTCCTGGACCGGATGGAGCAAAAGCTTGCAAAAAGCTTTGACATCCATTAGAAGTTGAATTATTTCATACAACAAAAAGCAAATCATTCTAAAATCATGGGCAAAACTCTTAATCTTTGAGAGGAAATACCAAAACAGGAGGCTATTATGAAACTTCTAAAAATAAAGCTTCAAAAAACAAGGACATGGACTTGGGGTTAACCTCTCAATCACTACCGCCTGAAGGCGGTAGTGATTGAGAATATTACCTCCCTTTTTAAGAGGAGGGGAAATATTTATCTTTAAGTTTGTTAAGAGAATTTATTGATTCTTAAAAAGATACCTCTCTAAATCAGATCTTCTTTGGGCTTTAAGGATTGAGTTTTTTCATTAAATAATTTTTTATATCCATAATGATTTCATCCCCTTTAAGGTAATCAGGATAAATAAAATAATTTTTAAGTGGCTTATCTTTAGTGTCAGGAAGGATATTTTTAAGGCTGGAATTTTTAATGATTTTAAACTCTTCATAACTTCCCACGATCCCAACACCTTTCTCAGCAGCTTCAACCAGACTTTCAATAGAATTTGACGTATAGACAGGAGTGTGCAACTCCCCTTCCGGCATCCCCAGAGTTAAAATCCAGTTTGTAATATTATGATAAGGGTCTGTTGCAAGCTGAGGAAAGGCAATAATGTGATGGTTGATCAAGTCATCCACCGTTTGCGGTTCCCCGTAAGTCTTGAGATAGTCAATGCTGGCATACAGTTTTTTTTCTACGCTAAATAAATATTCATACTGTACGCCACCCATCTTTTTGTCTATCAATCTTGGATCAACCGGTTGAATAGAAATATCGGCATCATTTAAAACAATATCCATTAAATGATCATCAGCAACCAGTTCAAAAGAAATATGAGGATTTTTTTTAGAATAATCCAGGATTAAACCACTGAATACAAAAGCGGCAAGGGCATGGGTCGTCGCAATCCGGATTTTGCGCTTTTTCTCTTCTCCCATTTCCACGTAAGCATTGCCGCAGAATCCTCTCATCTCCATGAAAAAAGGGGTGACTTTCGCCAGAAGCTCTTCCCCTTTGCGGGTCAGGGCGATGCCGCCCACTTTACGGATGAGTAAAGGACACCCGACCTGTTTTTCAAGGATTTGAATCTGGCGCGTTAATACGCTTTGATCAGTATCCGCTAACCGCGCTGCTTTTGTAAAACTGCCGCATTTGGCAATATGATAGAAAAGCTTTGCCTTATTCCAATCGAAATCTTTAAAATTGGAAGCGGTAATAAGCTTATTTTTAACTGCCATAATCCTGTAATCCCCTCTCTTTGTGTTTCTTTGACTAAAACCCTAACCGCCAGGGCGTGTCATCAATTATTGGCTTTTGGACTGCAAATGGCGGTTTTCTGCGCTTCCGTTTCTAAAAATACGCCTTAAGTATTCTTGCGATACGGTTCTCAAAACCCACCATTTTCGCCACAAAATCCTTCAATTGATGACACGCCCTAAGAAAATGAAGTTTTCTGTTCCAGCTTTTAACCCTCATTCAATTCTCTTTTTATTATAAAAAATGTCTTCCCTTTAAACAGATGACGGGTTAACAAGTATTTTAAATCTGCATCTGTGTTATGTCTGACGGAATTGGCCTGAACCGTATATAAATATTTTTTTCAGGTTTTACAAGCCTAAAGATAAATTTATTTCGACCTTGAGAACCTTTAAAAATAAAAAATATACGGGTTACTTTTCGCTTACCATCAATTTCACGGCTGGATCGCTTTGTCGCTTACGCTCCCTGCCATGACGTAACCAGGGTTCAGTCATAATGAGGAACCATAAGCGCGTGAGCGTCTGGAGGGATGAAGCCATCCGTTAAATAGCCCCTTCCAAGGTGATGGGCGTCATTTATTATTTTAAGCAAATCTGTCTATAATTTTACTCTTTCTTTCTGGAAAGACAGGTT
>CAYRJJ010000050.1:0-8333 GCA_964424515.1 uncultured Candidatus Finniella sp.
TTTGCCACAGGTAAATCCGCATCGCTACACTAGGGGGGGTGAGCAATTACTAAAATTTAATAAATCAGGCGTTTGAATAGATTTCTATCCTCCCCTTTAAAAGTAAAGAAAAAATTTTATATTAATTTATGTAAACTTCAGGATTATCCGGAAAAGAAAGTTGGGGAGGGAAGGCGGGATGTTACGCACGGCATATTTTATTATTTTTCTGTCCTGCTTTATTTTTTCTCATCAGGTTTTTGCAAGCCCTCATCATTATTGCCGGAAGTATATTGAAGAAGCGGCCCAAAAAACAGGCGTTTTACCTGAAATTTTATGGGCAGTGGCGAAGGCGGAAAGTAATTTTAAAGGAGGTCCTTGGCCATGGACGCTCAATATCCGCGGAAAGGGGTATTATTTTGCGACCAAGCGTTCCGCCAAGAATTTTTTAAGGTCTTTGCCAACGAAACTCAGGAAGCAAGCGGATTTGGGCTGTATGCAATTAAACTGGAAATATCATGGAAAATCCTTTTCACGGATGTCCAGAATGCTGAATCCCCGCTTAAATGTGCTTTATGCAGCTTATTTTTTAAAAGACCTATACAAGGAAACAGGGAAGTGGGCAAAGGCAGTGGCGTATTACCACTCCCGCAACTGGGAGAGGGGAGGGAGATACGCGAGCAATGTGGCCCGTTTGGTGAAAGATTATCATAAAAATCCTTCTACCCAGCCTGTGGTTTTAAAACCTTTTCCATTTTCGGATCCAGTCTATACGGGTCATCGCTGATGTGAATAAGCTTATCTTCTCCTCTCCACACCGTTTGGTAGGTAAAGAAAACATGGATATCATCTTCGGGTTTTGCTGTTTGGGTACTTCCTTTGTTAATCGCTTTTTCAATATCTTCCGTAGACCATTTTTCTTCATTATTGAGCGCCCATGCGGCAAGCTTTACGGGCGTTTTAAGACGGATGCAACCGGAAGAATAGGCGCGTGCCGGTTTCTGGAACAATTTCTCATCCGGGGTACCATGCATATAAATAGTATAAGGATTTTCAATCGTGAACTTTACCCGTCCAAGAGCATTATGCCGGCCAGGGCTTTGACGTAAATGATAGCGCCTTCCTTCATTTTCCCAATCAGCTTGATCGGGATCCACGATAGCGCCCGTATCGTCCGTAATGGTAAATCCGGAACGATGGATATAACCCGGGTCGTTAATAATTTTGGGAATTTTATCATGAACCAGGATATTATAAGGTACCCCCCAGGAAGGGTTGACGATGATGTTTTTCAATGGCGCATAAAATAAGGGCGTCCGGCGGCTGGGTCGTCCGACGATTGCCGGAATGGTTAACTTAAGTTCAGATTTTTCAAACGCTTCAACCTGATACCCCCCAACATTCACAATAATGTACTTGTCGCCTAACTCATCAGGCAGCCAGCGTAAGCGTTCCATATTATAAATAACTTTCCGAATCAGGTTATCGATGGGTTGGTTCAATGCTTCCTTTGTTTGACTGCTTACCACGCCATCAGCTTCAAGCGTGTGACGCTTTTGAAATTGGCGCAAGGCTGTCTCCAACTCCTTATCAAATTTTGAAGAAGGGTCGTTATCATCTTTCAAATCCTCGTAAAGACCTAAAATCTGCCGTATTATTTTAACTTCCGGATTGATGTCTCCGAGCTTAAAAGCTTTTGAACCTTTTATTTTTGGCCATTTTTTCGTTTTTTTAGCGAGTTCGCGGTAGTCAGATAAAATCTCCTTAAGATGAGCATACTGGGGAATAGCAGGTCCCATATGACGCAGTTTTTTACATTCCGTGGGTTTATCCTGGATCGCATCGAGAAGAAGCTCAACGGGGTGCGTTTTGGGACTGTGAAATTTAATGTCATGGCTGATGCGCGAGGGATCTATCCGTCCTGAACGAACATGATTAATAAATTCTAAATAGCGTTTCGTTAGGAGAATTTCAGCATCAATCCAGTTTGCGGGTTTACTGGCAGCTTGGGTTACATCTTCATAATCGTGAGGGTTTAAGCCTTCTTCAGCCGCGTATTTGAGCGTTTCGACAGCAACATGGCCGCATTTTGTGAGATTGCCCTGGAAAAACCAGACAGGCTCGCTTCCCATCTTTTCGTAGAAAGCGACCGTAATTTCATCAAGCGCCCCTTTGAGAGAGGAAAGAGCGCGTTTAAACTCATGGTTGTTCATAAATGGTTCCTGGATTATGAAGGGATTGCCAATAACAATAGGATTGTCGTTTGCAGGCGGGGTATCACCCGCACAGGGGGATACCATAAGGCCAAAGGCTAGAATCAGCTTGCGTCGGGTTGTCATTTGGATTACAAGCGCTCCCTATAAATACAGATGCCTACTTTGAATATACATCATTTATCGTTAAAAATGGGTGAAAGGAAGCAAAGCATTATGTTATATCACGAAAATCCTTGCTCTAGGGCGTGTCATCAATGATCGGCTTTTGGACTGCAAATGGCGGTTTTCTGCGCTTCCGTTTCTCAAATACGCCTTAAGTATTCTGCGGTACGGTTCTCAAAACCCGCCATTTTCGCCACAAAATCCTTCAATTGATGACACGCCCTAAATGACATATAAAAATAGATTGACAGACCTGCCTATAAAAAATAGCGCTCATAGTCAATAAACGATTTGACAAATGAGGACAAAACATCGTATTTGAAAGGATAGGCATGTATGTCAATATATTAAGATTTTGTAAAGATAGGTTATATTCATGACAAAACGCGCGACAGCAAAGCATAAAATTGATCGTCGGTTAGGGGTAAATTTATGGGGCCGTCCAAAAAGTCCTGTTAACCGCCGTAATTACGGACCTGGCCAGCATGGCCAACAACGTTCCAAGCCTTCTGACTATGGTATTCAGCTTCGGGCGAAACAGAAGCTGAAAGGTTACTATGGTAACATTAATGAGCGCCAGTTTCGCCGTTTATATGAAGAAGCAGTGCGCCGGCGGGGGGACACTTCCGAGAATTTGATTGAGCTGCTGGAACGTCGTCTGGATGCGGTGATATATCGTATGAAATTTGTGTCTACTGTTTTTGCGGCTCGTCAGTTTGTGAACCATGGCCACGTTTTGGTCAATGGGCAGCGGGTGAATATTCCTTCATACCAATTACGGGACGGGGATGAGATCCTGGTTGTCGGCCGCATGAAAGACAACGTTAATGTCGCGCTTGCCATTCAATCGAATGAGCGGGATGTTCCCGACTACATTGAAGCGGATCATAAAGATTTTAAAGGCCGTTTTATCCGGGGGCCAAAATTAGCGGACGTTCCTTATCCGGTTAGCATGGAACCAAACCTTGTTGTCGAGTTTTACTCGCGCTAACCATAGCAGGAATAAAGAAACAAAGAAGCCGGGGGAATTTTCTCCGGCTTTTTTTATGCTCAACTTACCCATGGCCAGAAGCGGAGATTCTATTGTATAGTTTATTTATGATAAATTTTTTACATCAATAAATTATGGAGACTATTTATGAACCTAAAGAGCCTTTTAACAGCAATTTCCCTAATTGCTTCACTGTTAATCGCTTCACCAATGCCTGTTTGGGCAAAAAGCCCATCCTTGAAAACAGGGATGGATGCGAAAACCCCGCAAACAATTGAAGTAAATGGCGTAAAAATTGAAAATTTTGCAGGGAGTGTGATTGTCAAATCTGCGGGAACGGACAAAATGGTCCGTGTTTCTTTAAAAGGATCGGATGAGCTTCTCAAGCAAATCATGATAACAGATGACCATCAAGCAGATAAAGGCAACCTCTACATTGCCTTTAAGGAAGATGCCCCTGTATTAAATGATATGGATAAATTAGTCCTTACTTTAGAGATGCCTGCTAAAATGCCTCTCGACCTTACTTTAGTGGGGGGAAAAGGAAACATCGGGCCGCGTGAAACAAATGATACCAAAATCAACCTCAATGGATTTGGGGATATAAAGCTGGCATCTGTGAAAAATCTGGAGAGTAAAATTGACGGCTCTGGCGAAATTACAATCCGGGAGATTGAGGGAGATGCGACGATCGCAGTTCGCGGCGATGGAAGCTATATCATTGAGAAAGGAACGATTCCCCACCTCAAAGCTACTATTGACGGGACAGGCGTCGTTACGATAAAAGCGGATGTCAAGGATTCCGACCTGACATCGAATGGAGCCGGAACGATGAGCCTTGCCACTGTTACAGGAATACTGGGCCAATCCATGAGCGGCGCTGGAAGCATCAGCATTGCTAAAGTTGATGGTTCCCTTAAGAATCATAATATTTCGGGTTCCGCTCAATTTGAAATGAATTGTGGAAAGAGCACGAAACAAGAGTAAGGCAGTATTTCATGCATTCACGGAGCGCTAGATTTTTTGCGTCTTCAAACATGCTGAAATGCCAAATGACCAGCTGACAAATGAGGAGAAATCTGTAATAGTTCTTTAGAGAAAAACGTTCCTTTCAAGGAAATTGCCCGCATGTCTTCTCTCCCAGGCCTTCCCGCCATTTTATGTATTCTCGACGGTTGGGGTATTGCGCCGCCTTCAGGGAAGAATGGCATCTCACAAGCGCATACGCCCGCCTGGGATCATTTTATGGGCAGCTGCCCTCATGGACAATTGCAAGCATCCGAGTTGTTTGTTGGCCTTCCTGCCGGACAAATGGGGAATTCTGAAGTCGGGCACATGACGATCGGCGCAGGGCGCATCATCTTGCAAGACCTCCCCCGCATTGACGCCAGTCTTAAAAGGGGTAGACAAGATGCGGGGAAAAACGAAAAACTTGAGACGAACCTTCAGTTTATCCGTTTCATCCACGCTTTAAAAAAAACGGGCGGCGCTTGTCATATTATGGGACTTCTCTCTCCGGGAGGCGTTCATTCTCATCAATCACACATAGAAGCCATCGTCCGGTTATTAACCGAACAGCATATTCCTGTTCATGTCCATGCTATCCTTGATGGACGGGATACCCCCCCTCAAAGCGCTTATGGCTATGTCAAGGATTTTTTTGCCAATACCGGCTGCCCTCTGTCCACCATGGGGGGACGTTATTTTGCCATGGACCGGGACAACCGCTGGGATCGAATTGAAAAAGCCTATCAGGCAATTGTTTTTGGAGAAGGCGCCCGCACCCATGATCCGTTGGCATTGCTGAGAGACCAATATAAACAGGGCGTGGGAGATGAATTTGTCTTGCCCCATTGCGGAGGAGGCTATGCTGGCGTAAAAGATGGTGATGGTCTTTTTATGGTTAATTTTAGAGCAGACAGGGTACGGCAAATCTTACGCGCGTTGCTGATGCCCGATTTTTCAGCCTTTAACCGGGGGCGTCCCATTTCTTTTGGCGCGGCGCTCGCTATGGGGGAATACGCAGTAGAACTAACGCCCCTGATCCCCCCTCTCTTCCCCAAAGAACCAGCAACTGCTTCCTTGGGGGCTGTTGTCTCTGCAGCGGGACTTAAACAACTCCGCATTGCGGAAACAGAGAAATATGCCCATGTTACCTTTTTTCTGAACGGCGGGCGGGAAGAAACTTTTCCGGGAGAAGACCGGATCCTTGTTCCTTCTCCAGATGTAGCGACCTATGATTTAAAACCGGAAATGTCAGCTGAACAAGTGACGCAGCAAGTTATTGAAGCCATGGCGACCCATCAGTATGCCTTGATTGTCATCAACTATGCCAATACGGATATGGTGGGCCATACGGGCATACAAGAAGCTATCGTAAAAGCCGTTGAAACAATTGACCGTTGCTTAAGCCGGTTGGAAGAAACCGCAAAAGAGGCTGGATACGCCCTGATCCTGACCGCTGACCATGGAAATGTGGAACAGATGGTTGATGACATTACAGGCATAACCCATACAGCCCACACCTGTAATCCTGTACCCTTTGTGCTGGTCAATGCTCCCCAAAGCATCACCGGAGTCGCTGATGGTCAATTGAGCGACGTGGCTCCAACGATTTTGTCCCTCCTAGGATTACCCATCCCCGCTGATATGACGGGAAAATCCTTGTTGAGGGAAAGGCCCGCTCATGCTATGGCTTAGAATTTTACCATTTTTTCTCCTTGTTTCGCTAGCATTTGCAGCGCCTTCCGGGGAAGCGCCCCGGAAAGCAGTCCAGCAAAAACTGGTTAAGATTGCGGCAACCATCCAAAGCCATGAGGCTCAATTATCGGCTGTAGAATGTGAATTAAATCAAGCCCGCGCAGAAGAAAGCGCTATTTTAGCGGAACTAGACCACCATAACCAGCGACTGATGGAAATGATTCATTACCTCCGTCATGCAACTCAGTATTCTCCTTTACTGGCCATGCTATCTGCCCCTAAACCGGAAGATATCATCCATAGTTCCTTATTGCTTCGATCTGTTACGCCTGAAATTCATCTCCGTAATCAGCAACTTCTTGAAAAAGTCAAAACATTATCCCATATCCGCACCCAATTGGAGGCTAAACAAAACCAGCTCCGCGATATTACTTTTTATTATCACCAGGAGCGTGAAAATCTCGATATGTTGCTCAAGGACCACCCCCCAAAAACCACGCCGGCCGAAGAGGATTCTGAAAATAATTCGGAAATTCTGACGCTCGTCCGTCCCGTTGCAGGCAAGCTTATTCCCACTTATAAAGATCCGCGCCCGGAATGGGCATCTTTTACTCAAGGGGTCTTGTTTAGCACGCGCCATGGCGCTCAAGTTATTTCTCCCCTTTCTGGAACAATTGCTTTTGCGGGAAAATATGCTAAAAATCAAGAAAAAATGGTTATTGTTAAAACCCCAAATTCTCATGTTGTCATGTCAGGCCTGGGATCTTTAAACTGTAGGGTAGGGCAAAGCATTATAGCTCAGGAACCTATTGGCCGCATGCCGGTGAAACAACCCAAAAAAGCCGGGACACCTGAGCAGAATGCTCCCCAACTTTACCTTGAGGTATGGCGTCAAGAACAAACAATCAACCCCCAAACTGTCCTTAAAGAAAAAAAGAAAGAGTCATGATGTATTGTTATTATCGCCTTATTCTTATTCTTATTCTTATCCCAACCACCCTTTTTCTTATAAGCTGCCGCGATTCAACGACGGATTCTCAATCCGACATCCCGTTTTCTGAACCCCTCATTGCCAAAACCTTAGAAAAGGTACGACACGAATATGTTGACAAGCCAAATGAACAAAAGATGCTCGAAGGCGCCCTTAATGGCATGTTAATGGCCTTGGACCCTTATTCTGGATTCTTAAATCCAGAATCTTATAAAATATATACTCAATCTACCAAAGGTGAATTTGGTGGACTTGGTATAGAGGTTTTACTCATTGACGGCGCCCTCAAGGTTATTTCTCCCATGGATGACATGCCTGCGCAAAAAGCAGGGATCAAAGCTGGCGATATGATTACGCATGTTAATGGCATTTCCATAACAGGACTCGCCCCTGAAGATGTTTTAAGGCGCTTGCATGGAAAACCTGGCACCTCCGTATCTTTAAAAATCAACCGGGGAATGGCGGCGCCCTTTACGGTTAAAATCATCCGCGACCTTATTACCGTTAATCCCGTTAAGTACCGCACGGAAGGCGCCATTGGTTATATCCGCATCAGTTATTTTAATGACCTCACAACTGAAAAATTAACAGCCGCTATCCGGATTATTCAAAAAAAGCTGGGCAAGTCCTTGCAGGGGCTTGTCCTGGATTTGAGAAATAATCCCGGGGGCACCGTAGAACAATCTGTTTCTGTGTCAAGTTTATTTCTGGATACTGGCGTCATCGTCCAGGTTAAAGGCCGAAATGTTGCCCATAACCAGGTTTTCAACGCAAAAGGGAAAGATCTTTTAAAAGATATTCCCATGGCGGTCCTTATCAACCAGGGATCAGCCTCTGCATCTGAAATTGTTGCAGCCGCCCTGCGGGATAATCACCGGGCTGTCCTGGTGGGAGAGAAAACTTTTGGGAAAGGGTCCATTCAAGGTTTATATGCGCTCGAAAATTATGGGGGCATCAAAATCACGATTGCCCGGTTCTGTACGCCAAGAGGAGAAGAAATTCAAGGCAAAGGCATTCAGCCCGATATTCCCTTAACGCTTGTTCCCCCTGAACCGATAAAGGATCTCTCTCAGGATGCAACCTCTGATGATAAACAGCTCCAAAGGGCCATTGATCTCCTTCATGGCTTATGGGCTGTTAAAATACGGCCATAAACAAAATGTTTACTTTTCTTAAACACATTAAAGATCACATTTTTGACACTGCTGTCAGGAGTCTCCTCCAAATACTCCTGTACCGTCTGTACGGCAATCTGCGCCGCCTTGTCGTTCGTAAAGCAGGCACAATAAAGTGC
>CAYRJJ010000050.1:8343-11523 GCA_964424515.1 uncultured Candidatus Finniella sp.
GTTAAAATACGGCCATAAACAAAATGTTTACTTTTCTTAAACACATTAAAGATCTGCTCACAATAGTATGTCAGGTCTCTCGTTCCTATTACATTCCCTTTATTTTAATAACCGTCGTTAGTATAGGGGGAGGCTGGTATTTTTGGATACACAGGGAATTTATACCAGAGGCCCCACTCCCTATTCATTCTTCCCTACCTCCGGTTGATGAAATATCAGGAAATGAAGCGGAAAAAGAATCGGGAGAAGAAGATGAAAGTGAAGATGAAGAAAATATGCCTGTTACAGGAAGCCCCTGGACACTTTTAAAAACAGCGCTCCCCTCCCGATATTATGAACCTTCCGTCAACACCGAAAGGCCATCTATTGCCTTGGTTCTAACAGGCTTGGGCCTGGAGAAAGCCTGGACAGACCATGTTTTGACAACCTTAAAAAGAAAAAGTACCTTTGTCTTTAGCCCTTATAGTTCAAACCTTGAAGCGCACCTTCAGCAAGCGGCAAATTCAGGGCATCAAGTTCTGATTGCCCTTCCGATGGAATCCTATAATTTCCCCAATCCGGATTCCGGGCCTCTCACCGTCCTGACAGGCGTAAAAGCAGAGGAAAATATTGAAAAAATGAAAGCCGTTCTGGGGAAAGTTCCTAAAGGCACAGGTATCATAGGGGAATATGGATCTCGTTTTACCGCCTCTCAACCGGACTTGGAACCTGTGCTAAAGGAAATTAAGAATCGGGGAAGCCTATTTATTGACCCCAACTCAAGTTTATATTCTCAAGTTCAACCAACCTGCGCGGCTTTAAATATGACGTGTCACAAAGTAGACTTGACCCTGCCTCTTTCTACGCATTCCACGGAATTAAATGAATTTTTCAAAAAAATTATCCAAAGCGCAAAAGAAAATGGTACCATTATTGTAAGCGTGCCTGCCATTCCTGCTTTTATAGATTATTTGCTTGAATGGACAGACACCTTGGAAAAAAACGGCATCAATTTTGTGACGATAGCCGACTTAAAAACCCCAGAACTTTCCTTGTTAGACAACGCCAGGGAGCAAGGTACGACAGATGCCAGAAAACCGCAAGCACATCAACCCAGATAATATTGCGTATCGCAAAGGCGTTGGCTTCATGATTTTGAATAATGATCGAAAAGTATGGGTAGGTCAGCGGCGTGACACGGGCAAGCTTATCGGACCCAATACATGGCAAATGCCTCAAGGGGGAATTAACGGGACAGAAGCACCTTGGCAAGCCGCCTTGCGGGAAATGAAAGAAGAAATTGGAACTGTTAATGTTCGCCTCATTATAGAAAGCCGGGATTGGATATCTTATGATTTTCCAGAAGAACTTCACACAACTTTGTGGGGAGGACGTTACGTTGGCCAAACCCAAAAATGGTTCCTGGTCGAATTTTTAGGAAAGGATTCTGAAATTAACATTGATACCCGCCATCCTGAGTTTATCGCCTGGTGCTGGGTTGATGCCGGTCAACTTCCTGCCCTCATCGTTCCTTTCAAGCGCGAACTCTATCTTAGAGTTTTGGAAGAGTTTAAAACTTATTTGTAGATAAGCCCCGCTGCGTAAGGTGCAATTTTATGAAAAATATAAGAAAATAAGAAGCTCTCCCGATCAAGGGCCATCATCTTATAAAATTGTTACGCATCGGGGATATTGCGGGGGGTAAATGTAACTGGCTAGGGCGTGTCATCAATTGAAGGATTTTGTGGCGAAAATGGCGGGCTTTGAGAACCGTTATTCCTTTGGAGGAAAACCTCAAAAAAATCATATTTTACCGTTAAAATATGGCACATATATCTCTACAGATGGCTAAACCTATGAAAATGAAACCAGAAATGAACTGTGTTGCCCCTCAATATGATGTGATCATCATCGGCGCTGGTGCGGCGGGATTAATGGCTGCCGCTTGTGCGGGACAGCGGGGGAAGAAGACGCTCCTCATAGAACACACGGACAAAGTGGGGGAGAAAATTAGAATTTCAGGAGGGGGTCGGTGTAATTTTACGAACCTTCACGCCACCAGCCATCATTATATCTGTCAAAATCCCCATTTTATCAAGTCGGCCTTAGCCAGCTATAGCCCGTATGATTTTATAAAACTCGTTGACTCTTATCAAATTGCCTATCACGAGAAAACATTAGGGCAATTATTTTGTGATGGCTCTTCAAAGCAAATCATTCATATGCTCATGGATTTATGCCAGAAAAACGGGGTAGAGGTTCGGCTTAATTTAAGAGTGAGTGATGTCATAAGAAGCGCCGGCTTTGATGTCCACACCCCCCAGGGTATTCTTAAGAGCCATGCCCTTATCATCGCCAGTGGCGGGTTATCCATCCCCAAAATAGGCGCGAGTGATTTTGGCTATCGAATCGCCCGAAAATTTGGCCTTAACGTCATTCCGACCCGGCCGGCTTTAGTGCCTTTAATTATCGATGAAGCCGAAAGGCCCTTATTTACGGCCTTGAGTGGCGTATCAAGTGACGCGCGCGTCACTTATAAAAAAATGAGTTTTAGAGAAAATATTTTATTCACCCATAAGGGCTTGAGCGGGCCTGCTATTTTACAAATTTCATCCTACCTGGAGAAATTTAAGAATGAAGAAATTATCCTTAACCTGCTCCCTGATTTTGATTTAAAAACTTACTTTATAACTCATAAAAACAATAAACAAACCCCGGCGACTTACCTCAAGTCTCACTTGACAAACCGTTTGGTTGATAGTGTTGCTTCACATTCCGACTTTCACCGGAGCATAACGGATCTTAAGAAAGAACATCTTTTTTTAATTGCGGATAAATTCCATCATTTCAAGGTGCGTTTAAGCGGCAGCGAAGGGTATCAAAAGGCGGAAGTGACCGCAGGCGGCATCGATACGGATGAATTATCCTCCAGGACAATGGCTTGTAAAAAACTACCAGGCTTGTTTTTTATTGGTGAAGCTGTGGATGTAACGGGTTGGCTCGGAGGGTATAATTTTCAGTGGGCCTGGTCGTCAGGATATGCGGCTGGCAATCATTGCTGATTTTTAAGGGGGGCAAAGTCGTTTCTGTTGAGGAGGCTCACTAAAAGGCGCCTTGAATTATGAAAGGGGTTGCCATATAAAAAGCTACCTGATTACCGAGTATACTAAGCTATAGTTATGAGGTATTCTCTTGTGTGTG
>CAYRJJ010000051.1:0-11387 GCA_964424515.1 uncultured Candidatus Finniella sp.
ATGAAAAATTTAATAGGCTTTCTTCCTTCTTAAAAAAATGTCAGGTGGCAAGAAAATCCCTCGTTCATTTCTTTTGCACGCCCTCTGGACGTGCTAAAAACAATATGTCAAAGTCAGGAAAAATACGGAGAAGGCTATTTTGGCGAATCCACGTCCGGAAATGATTGAAATTGTCCGCTTTGATCAGGTCGGCCTCCGGTATCCTGGATCTCAAGTATTACAAAATTTAAGCTTTTCTTTGAGAATTGGATCTTTTCACTTTTTAACAGGTGTGAGCGGGGCCGGAAAAACCTCCCTGTTAAAACTTATTTACCGGGGCATTCTGCCCACACATGGAACGGTGAAAGTTTTTGGAAAAGATGTCAGCAGAATCAGCGCGACAGATCTTCCTGTCTTTCGGCAGCGCATCGGGCTGGTTTTACAGGATTGCCGCCTGTTGCCCCATCTCAGTATCGTTGATAATGTGGCTCTTGCCTTGACCATTACAGGCATAAAGATCGGCCTCGCGCGGGGGCGGGCGGTTGAATTACTCCAATGGGCCGGTTTAGGAAGCCACTTGAGGAGTAACCCCACAAACCTGTCAGACGGCCAGAAACAACGTGTCGCCATTGCCCGCGCTGTCATTACGCGGCCTTTGATTTTACTTGCCGATGAACCAACAGGGCATTTAGATCACGAAGCCGCCATGCGCCTCGTGCATTTATTTCAAGAACTGAATAGAATCGGAACGACGATTCTTCTGGCAACCCATAGCCGTTCCTTAATCACAGAGTTTCCTTACGGAGAACTCCATCTGTATCAAGGGCAACTTGTCGTCAATCATCCTAACCCTACCCAACAGGCCCGGACAAACTATGCGTAACCAATTTACACAAACGATTGACGATATCCCTGTTGGACAGGATGTGAGCAGCCGCTATGTTTGCTGGATTGTGGGCTTGATGGTTTTCTTATTAAGCCTCGTTTTTGTTGGCGCTATATCGCTCTCTTCTTCGTTGGGCCAATGGAATTTAGGAGGCGCCGGCCGCTTGACGATAGAGCTGCCCTTACACGGTGTGCAAAATCCCGAAACCACGATTGAAAATATTTTAATCACCTTGCAAAAAGCGCCCGGGGTGGCATACGTCAAGCTTGTGGATAATGAAGAGATATTAAAATTGCTGCAACCCTGGGTTGGCCAGGTCAACTTGCTTGAAGATTTAACTCTACCGGCTTTGATTGATGTGGATATGAAACCGGGGACGACAGCAAATGTGCCTGAAATAGCAGAGTTGTTGCATCGCTTCTCTCCCGGTATCCGCATTGAAGAACATAGCCAATGGCAGCACATGCTAGAGAATTTGCGCCTTTCCCTCGAAGTGATGGCTTACCTGTTTATCAGTTTGATTGCAGCAACGGTGATGGTAACAATTACCCTCATTACCCGTTCTTCCCTTGCAACCCATGCGAGCATTATTGATGTTTTACGTTTGGTGGGAGCGAACAACAGCTATATCGCCCGCAAATTTCAAAGGCGGGCTTTCTGGCTGGCCTTGAAAGGGGGGCTATGGGGCGTCATTATTGCTTTACCGACAATCTTTTTATTAAATCGGTTTAGCCTGCACCTGGGGGTTTCCGAGGCTTTAAAACCAACGCTGAGTTTAACGCTGCTTGCGGCCATTTTATCTTTGCCGTTTATTGTCGGCGTCATAAGCCTGGTGGCTGCGCGGCTCTCCGTCCTTAGAACGTTAGCGCGGTTGGGGTAAGCGTTTTGAGCCGCTTTGTACCACCCATTCTCAAAATAACCTTATTCCTTTTTCTCCTATGGGCTGGCGGGTTCGGTCTTTTTTTCCTTTCTATTCCTCAACGCGTTACAGATCAGCAAACACCAACGGAAGCTATTGTTGTCCTGACCGGTGGACGGGAACGGCGGGTGAAAACAGGATTTCAACTTTTATGCGCCCAACGGGCTAAAGTCATTTTTATTTCCGGCGTCCATCCTGAAGAAACTTTAAAATCGTTACTCAAAGGCTCCGAAATGCCAGAGGTTGTTTGCCACCTGAACCGGGAGCAGCTGGCTTCATCCACTTACCTGGGATATGCCGCAAAAAATACAAAGGAAAATGCTGAAGAAATAGCCAAATGGACACAGCAGATCCCCATTACCTCATTGCGGCTCGTAACAGCGGCTTATCACATGCCGCGAAGCTTAATGGAATTAAAGAACTTGCTTCCCCAAACAACCATTATTCCCCATCCCGTCTTTCCTTCCCGGTCCAAGCCGTCCAAATGGCGGAAGGGTGAGGGAACGCTTTATTTGATTTTTTCTGAATATCATAAGTCTCTGTGGGGCTTTTTACGCATACGCTTCTCCGGTTTCAAAAGAAGTCTATTTTATCCGGATCCTTATAACTCTTCCTATTCTACGCGGCGGATGTGAAAATGTCTGGATTGCCGAGGATCTTGCGCTCCTCCTATTTGATGGGGTGTACCTAACGCCCATTTCCTCCCTCACGCGCTAACCTTTAAGCGTATACGCTAGATAGACAGGTGTGCGGCCTTGCGCAATGCCTTTTTGCTCATAGCGCGTTAAGGGCCAATCCCGGGGACGCTCATACGCGCTTGTCCGCTCTTCCAAAGCCAAGCCAAACACCGGATATTCAGCCATCACCTTTTGCATCCAGTGCGCGTAAACGGCATCATCCGTTGCCATCATTAATAATCCCCCGGGCTTTAAGATTCGGGCAAACTCCGCTACGGTTTGACTTTGAATGATTCGCCGCTTGTTATGACGTCTTTTGGGCCAGGGATCAGGAAACAGAACAAAAATGCGGCCTGCAATGTGATCTGGCAATCGAGCCAGTAACAAGCGTGCATCATCTTTAACGATGCGTACATTATTCAAAGATCGCTCTTGAATATAGCCTACAAGAGATGCTACCCCATTTATAAAAGGCTCACACCCAATAAATCCGATAGAGGGGTGAAGGGCCGCTTGATCCGCCAGATGCTCCCCTCCTCCAAAGCCAATTTCTATCCACAAATCTTCCAGCGGAGGCGAAAATAAATCAGGAAGGTTAATGAGGGAATGGGCCGGCAACATTAAAGAAACGTGAGGCCATAAGCTTGCTAATGCCTGGCGTTGATTGTCTTTTAAAGGACGGGATTGACGCCGTCCCCAAATATACCTTTGTTGTGGTAGAGATGTATGGGTCATTGTTCCGGTTTTTTATCCTCTGGATATCTACTCCTTCATAAAGACGCTTGTCTGCTTTAATTTTCAAGTGGAATTGGTGGACCATAAATTTCCACGGGAATACTGAACCAAAAAATACTACCTCGGCCGACTTCACTCTTAACGCCCAATTTTCCACCCATTAAACTGACAAGATTCCGAACCAGGCTTAAGCCGAG
The DNA here is from genome assembly GCA_964424515.1 of uncultured Candidatus Finniella sp. GTDB lineage: Bacteria > Pseudomonadota > Alphaproteobacteria > Paracaedibacterales > VGCI01 > VGCI01. The sequence continues at coordinate 3,394 of CAYRJJ010000051.1, forward strand.
GCCTGTTCCATCCGCTTTAGGCACAATCGACGTATCCTCTTGAAAAGAATTATCAAAAAGCGTGGCTTGAGTGGATTCAGAAATACCCGCCCCGGTGTCAACGACCTGAAAGATGATTTCTTGCCTGGAACCCGTGAGCGGCGATGTTGAAACATTAATTTGGACCTGTCCTTCTCTCGTGAATTTTAGGGCATTTGTTGTGAGGTTCAATAAAATCTGGCGCAAGCGGACGGGATCTGTGATGACTTTCTCGGGCAACTGATTACTAAACAATGTTTCAAATTTCAACTTTTTTTGTAAAGCTACCGGCACAAGAAGCCCATGGACTTCATTAATTAACGTGCGGATATTAACGGGTTTTAGAAATAATTCCACATGGCCGGCTTCCAGTTTGCTATATTCCAGAATACTACTCAGCATATTCATAAGGGCATCTGCAGAAGATTGGATGGTGTTGACATAATGACTTTGAGCCGGGTTCAAATCTGTTTCCTTTAATAAACTAACCATTCCAACAATGCCATTCATGGGGGTACGAATTTCATGGCTCATTGTTGCTAAAAACTTTGACTTTGCCATGTTCGATTTCTCAGCATTTTCTTTGGCTTCCGTCAGGTTATCGGATGTTTTGATCAATTGACTAATCACTTCATCATAAGAAGCCGCCGCATGGGTAACATTGCGCGTCATGAAAACGCCGATTACGCATAACAATAAGGTAACCGTAATTCCAGTTGGCAAAAGGCTTGACAAAATAGGTTGAGCTGTGTTTTTCGGTACCCATGTTAGATACCCAACTGTTTTACCATCTTCTTTTAAAGATACATACGATGTATCTTTCAATAAAATTTCGTCACTTTTCTTTACATAGCGCAAACCTATAATTCCAAAAATTTTATTCATTGACTGAAAAAAATTATCATCCAGTGTTTGAGTCAGGATTAAATAATTCGGCTGCTCTTCATTTAAATTATTTTTTCTGCTGGAATTATTTATTCTCGAAATGGATGAGATGTATACACTATTTTTATAGTGAATAATTTTATGATAATTATTACCCTCGCTTTTTTTAATTAACCCCTTAATAAGGCTTTGAAAAGGCGCCTGAAATGACCGGATATTTTTACGAATATTTTCATCTTGCGTACTCATAAATATGGTTTCACCATTTTCTTTAACAATAGCCGTGAAATCAACGCCAAAATTTACCCATAAATCTTGAGCTATATTTTCATTAAACCAGTTTTCATTTGGATGAAGGACGATATTATCGTAAACCAGGTTTCCCGTAGCATAACCTTTCGTGAGACTTAAAAGCTTTTTTGTCTCATTTTCCAGAGCCGTTTCAACAAGAACGTGAGATTCTGAAAAATCATGATAACGGATAATCCAGTAACTGGAAGAAGTAATGAATAATATTGTCGCCAGGCAAACAGTTATTGCGATAGAGAAGTAAAGAAAAATATCTCTAAAAATGACATTTTTAACGCTCAAGTGCATTTTTCACCTTTCCTTCAGGTAGGCGCGTGACTTCAATGAGCGTCAAGTCATCGGAAAATGAAGGGTCCCCTAATAAGCCAACCTGTTGCCGAACCGTTTGAATCACGCCGTCTCCATTGAGCTCGTTAGCGAAACTCGTCAAGTTGGCTGCATCTAAAAAAATACCGGGTACGGCTTTGGATTCCCATAACAAGTCGCTATACAAAACCAGGGATGCCCCTTTGGGAAATGCCATTGTTCGTAAAGGATAACTTTGACGTTCAATAATGCCCAAGGGGACCCCGGTTCCATCTCCCACTTGAAATTTTTTTTCTGCAGGGAAATAGATTAAGGGGTGCGTAGCGCTTGCAGACGTATAGGTGAAAAGATTTGCCTTAAAGTCAATAATACCAACTAGAAATGTTGAAAATTGTCCGGGTGGCATCACATGAATCAAGCGGCTGTTTAAGGCATCAATAATTTCTGCCGGGTCATCAGCGCAATGTTTAAATTCCTGAATCAGAGTATGCAACCGAAAGGTATGCAAAGCCGCGCGGATGCCCTTTCCTGAAAAATCACAGATCCAGATCGCTAATTGCGTTGGACCAATATCCAGCAGACCCCAAACATCACCACTTAAAAAACGGGATGGCACAAATAAAGAGTCAACTTGAATGTTATGGCGCTTTTCCAGTTCAGTAATTAAATCAGCGGATGGCAATAATGATTTCTGAACTTCAAACGCCTGGTCAATATCTTTTTGGGCCAGGGTATGGTAGTCTTCCAGTTCCCGCAAGAGAAGGGCGTTTTCCAGTTGAACTTTAATGCGGGATAACAATTCCAGTCGATGAATGGGCTTGGTAACCACATCGCTGGCGCCGGATTGCCAGGCTTCAATCCGTTGTTCCGGCTTACTCAAGGCTGTTTGCACAATAATAGGTAAATGGGGTATTTTTGAATTATTACGTAAAGTCTTAATGACTTGAATCCCATCCATTCCTGGCATCATCAAGTCCAAAATCATAATATCGGGAAAAAAGCTTTCTATTTTATTTAAAGCATCATTACCATCTTCGGCAACTTCCAGGTTTTTAAATCCGGCGCTTTCTAAATAGCTGACAATGAGTTCGCGGTTTAAGGCGGCGTCATCGACAACCAAAATGCGGCTATCATAAAAAGCAACGTTTCTTAGACCCATGTTTTGGCTCTTGTTCAGCATCATTTTCCTCCAACGTAAAATCTAAGTCGGAGGATTTTTCCATCGTCTTCAGCAATAATTTCATCTGAAAAAGACTGGATAATGGCCAGGCCTTGAACATCACTCGAGATTTTGGAGACCGCCTGGAGCCAGTCAAACCCTTTACCTGCGCTAATAATGACAACATCTACCCATTTTGAATTCAGATGAAAATTTAACTTGAGTAACCGTCGCGCCAGGACTTTATTTTTCAATCGTTCTTTTATTAAATCACAAAAATCCAAGGATTTTTGGCGATTATTCTGGCAATCAACTTCTAAATTGCTCCATAAAATCGCATTGGTGATCACTTCATGCGTTGAGGTTAAAATTTGTTCACATAAAACAGGGTGAAGGCAGGTTTTATGTAAAAGGAAATGGTCGATAACAGCCGTAATATCAATAATATAAGCTGTTAACGTCGTAAGAGATAAAGCGAGATCCCCCGGAGGGGCTTCAAACCCGGCTAAACCCCGTTTTAAAGTAGCCCCTTCAATCAAGATGGTGTTACCATGATGAATGGCATCAATAAGGTCTTGGGTTGTTGGGCTTGCTGCAAATAAAGCCGCCCGCTTTGTTACCGTCGAAAGGTCTCGAGAAGTTTTCCTTGAAGGTTTAGGGAAAGACGGGAGTTGTTCCTGGTTTTTACGAACCTTTTCAGATGGCGCAATCGGCATCAGGCTTACTCTATGTTAAACAGGCTGTCAAAACGTCCTAAATCAAGCATCTTTTTAACCTGGCCCTGGGCCCCCTTCAAAATAACGTTGCCATTAACAGAGTGTAATTTATCCCGGGCAATCAAAAGCATGCCCAATCCTGCAGAATCAATAAATTCAAGCTCAGTCAAATCAAACAAGCAACATTTGCTCTTGTTATCTGTAACAATTTGAGTAATCTCCCGAAAGCTACTGTAATCGGCAAAAGTAAGGCGACCTTTCATATCGACCTCAATCTTGGGACCGGCGGATTTTAATGTATAAATCACAATGGCTTCTCCTGAAAAAAGTGTTACTGACCTCTATAATTCCTAGTTTAGAAGCAGGCGCCTTAAGGGAGAGTTAAAACCGGAAAAAATATCAAGCGAGGGAAGAAATAAGTATCGTATCAGATATCAACAGGCCAACCATACTTTCCAGGCGATACGTTGCACGGGAAACAGATCATATAATGGTATCTTACATAAGCTTTTAGAAACCAAGAATATTCAATAAGGATTGAGGAGACAAAGAAGTAGGCTAGGATAGCTTCTAGAGGAGTTCCCATATCTCCCCGGTTCTCAAATGGTTATGCTTTTTTTACCTAAATGGTCAAGCTTATGCTAATTTTCCATATATAGAGGAGTAATCGAACGCGGGAAAAAAAGGAAGATGGCCAAGAGACTTTCCAAACCCCCTCAAAAACAGTCTTTTTCCCCTCAATCGGGACTAGGGTTTGCCTATGGGTTGGGAATTGAGTTTATGTCAGGGATTCTCGCTGGTTTACTTTTAGGCTATATTATAGATCGAGTATGGGGAGTGCAGCCATGGGGTCTCGTAACCATGGTTGTGCTGGGATCATTGGCAGGGTTATTAAACATTTTTCGTATGCTGGGTTTGTGGGGAAATCCTGCTGCCAAATCGCCCCCTTCAGGGCGGGGAGAGGAAAAAGATGGTTGATCCATTACATCAATTCAAGATTCATCCTTTGATTCACCTCGAATGGGGAAGATGGGATGTGTCTTTTACCAATTCATCTCTCTTTATGGTATTAGCAACATTAACGATTACCACCTTCTTTTACTTTTCCGTGAATCCCCGGGGCATTGTTCCGAATCGTTTACAAATGATCAGTGAGTTACTTTATACATTTATTTCAGATATGATCCGGGAAAATGCAGGAAAAGCCGGGTTGCCCTATTTTCCTTATATTTTCAGCTTATTTCTATTCATTTTAATGGGGAATATGCTGGGTATGGTTCCTTATGGCTTTACGTTTACAAGCCATATTATTGTCACATTTACGTTAGCCGTCATGGTTATTGGCGTTGTAACTTTACTGGGTTTTGTCCGTCACGGGTGGCATTTCCTGCGCTTATTTTGTCCGGAAAACACCCCTATTTTCATTCTTCCTCTTTTGGTCCCCATAGAAATAATGTCATACTTAACCCGTTCCGTGAGTTTGTCCATTCGACTTTTTGCCAACATGATTGCAGGGCATGCTATGTTGAAGCTCTTTGCCGGGTTTGCAGTTGCCTTAGCCGGTACAGCTTTTTTTCCTGTGGCTCTCGTTTCCGTGGCTATGAATGTAGCGATTACAGGATTTGAATTTTTGATCGCTTTACTTCAAGCATATATCTTTACTATATTAACCTGTATATACTTACACGATGCCTTAAATTTACACTAATTATCGTATTAATTTTTATTAATGAAGGAGCGCACGACACATGGATATGGCAGCGGCAAAAATGATTGGAGCAGGTTTGGCAATGTTGGCATTGTTGGGCGTTGGAATTGGTCTTGGAAATATCTTTTCCAATCTCATTACCGCTATTGCCCGCAACCCTTCAGCAAAAAATGATGTCATGAAAGTTGGATTGATCGGATTTGCCCTGACCGAATCCATCGCCTTACTCGCTTTCGTTACCGCATTGATTATTCTTTCAAAATGAAATTGGGGACGCCAGAATAAAGGGATAGTCCTTCCATGCCGCAATTTGATGTTACCACATATCCCTCTCAAATTTTTTGGTTGGCCGTCTGTTTTATTTTTTTGTGTATTGTCATGGCGCGGTATCTGGTTCCCCGCCTGACATCCGTTCTTGAAGCGCGGGAACAGCGCTTGCAAGAAGATTGGGATCAGTCGAAAACCTTAAGCAGCGCAGGGGAATCCTTGAGACAAGAAAACTTGAGGCGTTTGGCGGATGCGCGCGGGAAGGCCCATTCGCTTATCCATCAAGTTATTCAGGAAATACACCACCGGAAAACAAGCCGGATCACTGTTTTGGATGAGGAATTGGCCATAAAGACGAAGAATATCCGTCATGATTTAGAAACAGAAACGCAAAAAATTCTGGAAAATATGGAGCCTATGGTATCTCAAATTATTAAGGCAACATCTTTTCGCATTTTAAGGCAACCGCTCACCCAAACGGAAATCAAAGAGGTTGTCCAGAGCGTTCTTAAAAAGCGGAAACAAATCTAATGGATCCAACGGTTATTGTCCTGGTTAGCTTTATTATTTTTATGGGAATGGCTTATCGCCTTGGGTACCATCAATCTATGGCCGCTTTGGATTCTAAAATAGCAGGCATCCGGCAAGCTTTAGATGAAGCGGCGCAAGCGAAAGAAGCAGCTTTCCAGGCTTTAAACCAGGAGCGACGCCTCCATGGAGAAATTCAGGAAGAAATAGAGCTTATCGCCAAACGGGCGGAAGAACAGGCTCTTAGCCTGCGGCAGCAGTCCTTGCAAGATATGAATAAGATCATAAGCGCTCGCCAGCAAGCAGCAGAAAATATGATAGAGCGCATACGCCACACAGCTATTCAAACCATTCGAGAAGAAGCAGCGGCGGCAACCCTCGCAACTTTTGAAGAATTGGTTATGACGAAATTCTCTTCGACTCAACAGGAAGCCTTAAACGAAAGGGCCATTGCTCAAATTACGACTCAGCTGACAAAAAGTCCTATGGCTTATGCGCCCAAACCAAAGCGTACTAAACCCAAACGCTCTGCCGCCGTATGAGGCTTGTCGTTAAATTGCAATACTTGGCGAGGAGGGTTATATCAAATTTTCCCAAGTTACGGGGGATTTTATCCGGAAACCATCTCTTGTATCCCTTGAGCGTGAGAGGTTGTTATTGTCCCTCCTATTAACATCATAAATTTTTCTAAAATCCTAACCGAAGTATTTTAAGCAGGGATTTGATTTTAAATATTCGCGGATAGCCGGATTGCCGCGCTGGTCCTCCCATAACATTTGCCGGAAATCCTGGTTGAGGTGATCCATAAGATCAATCAGTTTATCAAAAGTTTTTTGGTTTGTCGGGATAACCATTTGAGTTTGTGTCCCTGTTATAGCGGGGACTTTATCTTCATGGATAACGAGACTCCGGTAGACTTCCAAAGCGTGGCCCTCACACCCATAATCAACAGAGATAAGCAGAGATAAAGCATCGTGGCCGCTGGCAAATAAAAGGATCCGCTCCAGAAGCTTCATTTGAAATTGAATTATGACCATTCCGTAAAGCGTTTCGTCTTCTTCAATAAATTTATTTAACTCTTCACCTGCAATAGGGGGAAAGTAACAGGCCACAGTCCGGGGTTCCATTTCTTCATCATCTTCACGGTCATGAATTTCCAGGACAATCTCACATTCCAGGCGGTGGAAGGGGTCACGGGCTATCAGGGTATAAGGAGAATGCGCTTCCTTGCGGATTTCGGCTGTAAATCCTGTGGTTGAATTTATCGTTTGAGGAGGTTTTTCCTTTTGAAGGGGGGGCGGATTGGAAACCACAAGTTTTAAGGTGGTAGTAGCGTTTTTAAAGGGACGTGATTTATTGTCTTGATCTGCCATAATTAATTCTCCTTTGTTCATTAATTGACACATGCGCCTATAAAAAAAGCATACTAGGAATACATATGTCAACAATTATTTAAATAAACCATTCTTATTCACCTTCTTACGGGCAAATTTAAAGGGTAAGCCGATGGCTTGAGATAATTTGGTAACAAAGGGTTTGTGGATACTGGTGACATAATTTTACCTCAAGAGAAGATGCAAATTGACTCCATCATCAGAAAAATTACAATGAGCCAAAATTTTGTGATATATTTTTTAAAATGGACTATAGGGCGTAAGGTGAGAAAACTTTTCTCCACAGCCAAATATAAAAAGATCAGGTTTCTCTAACCTCTCCACTAAGCTCTTAGCAAATTTTCTAAGGTACTTCGGTTAAGATATTGTAGGCTTACGGAACTCTTTTTCTGAAAAAGCCAGATTATTTTAACTCTTATTTATCGATAATTACTTGAAAAACCCCCTGGTTTTTAGGGGTTAAAAGAAACTTTCAAGAGGGTGGTTTTGCGCCATAAGCGGTTGGGGCGGAAAGAAGACGTTGCCATGGCAATGGCGATTATGGGTTAAGGAATCTATCTCCTTGTTTGTTTTTATCAACAAGGAGGAGGCGTATAAATGATTCTACCTATCTTTATTGTTCGAGATAATTCGTCTAACATAAAAAAATCGAGACATCTAACAAAAGAACGCTAAGTATGATATAAGGAGGTGGAAGGCTATTT
>CAYRJJ010000052.1:0-11379 GCA_964424515.1 uncultured Candidatus Finniella sp.
GTTACGGGGCGACAAACAAGCCGTTTTTGAAGGCTCTGAAAAGGGCGGATGAGAAATTCGCCAAAACAGCAAGGCGGGAAGCCCTGGATGATGTCCTTGCCGGAAAGATCGTTGACCCGAAGACAGGCGAAGTAGCGTATAGCTCCCTCCTTACCGTCCTGAATGACAGGAAACAGCAAAAGTTTCTGAAAAACAATTTAGGTCAAGCCAACTACAAAAAGCTGGAAGATTTTGTCAATGTGGCTAAAGCTATGGAATCCGTCAAACGGAACAACCCCAATCCTTCCGGCTCCGCTTCGATGGGAGCCGTTATCGGCCTTATCGTCTCAATCTGCCATGGGAACCTGACCATACCCACTATAACGGCAGGTGGCGGCACCGTAGCCACAAGGCTCTTGACCAGCAAGAAGTTCCTCAACAAAGCCACTCAGTTCGCCAAAGAACCCACCGAACCGCTTGCCAAAAAGCTTGAGGCCATCGTCAAGGAGAACACAGGCATGACGGTTCAAGCCTTGCAGAAGGCCATGAGGGACGGTCGGGAGGATTAACCTTGTCATCCTCACCCAAATATCTGCGCAATCTTGTTCGTTACGTCCTTCAGATGATCTAGCTCCAGATGTGCATAGCGTTCAGTCGATACTATACTTTTGTGTCCTAACTCAAATACCTGCGCAACTTTGTTCGTCGCTTCCTTCAGATGATCTAACTCCAGGTGTGCGTAGCGTTCGGTCGTCTTTATGCTTTTATGTCCTAACAGCTTTGAAAGCGTGTAGAGGCTAACCCCTTGCTTTAAAGCAAAGCTGGCAAAGGAATGGCGCAGGTCGTGAATACGGACGTCGCCGATGCCAGCAAGAGTACGCGCCTTATTCCAGGTTCTATTGATGTTCACCAGCGGCTTTTCTGAGAGATTCCCGCAAAAGACATAAGGATTTCCTTCTTGCTTCTGAAGACGCTCCAAAATTTGTTTACCCTTATCGCTAAGAGCGATGGTTCTCACCCCCACCTTGCTGTCCTTTAAATAAAGATAATCATCCTCCAGGTGGACATCAGCCCATGGCAACGTCAGAACTTCACTAAGACGGCACCCCGTAATCATAAGGATCCAGATAGCCGCCAGGGTATAAGGAGACGATTTGGAAGAAGTGAGAGACGCTAATACTTCTTCAAGTTTTCTTAATTCAGACATTGTTAAAAAGCGTTCCATTTTGTTATCACTCTGTCTTTTTACCTTATTGCAAGGGTTGCTATTCTGGCTCCTGTACTCCCATAGTTCCGCGTGGTCAAAAGCAGTGCTTAATAAATTGAGGCATTTTGTACAATTGCCCTGTATACGTGGAAAGGTATCTGAGAAGGCTAAAATATCCCGCCGCTCTATGTCGGCAATTTTCTTGTTGCCAAAAAAAGGGAGAATATTTCTGCTAATTCTGCTTTTATTACCCTTTTGGGTACTTGGTTTGTGATTTATAAGAATATATTTCTCAGTGAAGATCTGCCAAAAGTCGGAGAATAGTATGGATTTCTTTTGTTCGATGGCTGTGGCTTTTTTCTGCTCTTTGGGATCGATATCTCGGGCTATATCAGCGCACCATTTTTTTGCCTTATCTCTTGCCAGGTCAACCGTAAAATTACCGTGGACACCTATCTTGAGGTAGGAGTATTTTTTTGTTGTGGGCGAAGTGTAATGAAACACGTAAGTTTTGTATCCTGATGGCAAAATACGGCACCCAAACCCTTTGATCTCATCATCCCAGACAATATAGTCCTTTTCCTTTGGCAAGCTGCTTTCTACAAGCTTTTTCGTTAGTTTCGGCATGGGTCTGTCTCCTTGTAAAATTGTTAGTAGAATGTTAAGATAAAATACAAAATTGTTAGTGGAATGTTAGAATGGAATGCATATTTTAGTCAATCTTAATGATGCGTAGAAACAAAGTGAAAATCAAAAAGCCCTTGAAAATAAAAGATTACAAGCTGAAACCGTTGCCGTGCCTGGAGATAAAAACTATAGAGCGTCGGCCTGTCACGCCGAAGGTCGCGGGTTCGAGTCCCGTCACTCCCGCCATTGATGTGGTCAGGTTTCTTCGATAATATGTATCCTGACAAAATTTTCCTTTATAACGATAATACCTCATAGCAGAATCCAAAGAAGAAGCGTTCATATATTATGGATGGGTGTTGTTTGGTAAATGGACGCCTGTTTCCGGGATGACCCGCAAATTCTCTTTAATGGAGGTAAAAATGAAGATTTGGACGGTGGATGCTTTCGCCTCAAAACCCTACACGGGAAATCCTGCTGCGGTAACGATTGTTCCTGAATTTCCAGAAGATGCTCTTTGCAAAAAGATTGCCGCAGAGATGAATCTTTCAGAGACTGCATTCGTAAAACCATTAAAAGATGGAAATTTTCACATTCGCTGGTTTACTCCAACGGTTGAGGTAAGCCTTTGCGGCCATGGAACCCTCTCGGCTGCCCATATTCTTTTCCAGGAAGAAGTTGTATCCGGTAATAAGATAACCTTTACCTCTCTTTCGGGGCCGTTGACAGTCACAAAAGAGACAGATGGCTTGACGCTTAATTTTCCTTTGCAGAAAATAGGCGCCCACCTACCTGTAAAAGTTTTTATTGAACAATTGGAGCTTAAGGAACCTGTAGTAGCGGCTATCCAAGCCCATGACGATGTCATTCTTGAATTAGAGAATCCCCAAGATTTACGCCAGCTTGTTCTTAATCCCAAAGATGTTGCGAAAATTGATTGCCGCGGGTTAATTGTCACAGCAAAAGGGGAAAAGCCTTATGATTTTATTTCAAGGTTTTTTGCTCCCCGCGTTGGGGTGGTTGAAGATCCCGTCACCGGATCTGCGCATTGTAAGTTAGCCTCTTATTGGCAGCAAAAGCTGAATAAGGATTCCTTTCTCGCTTACCAGGCATCAAAGAGAAGAGGCGAAATTCATATAGCCATTCAGCAAGACCGTGTTTTATTGAAAGGAAAAGCTTTGACGATGATGAAAGGAGACTGGCTTGTCTGAAAACCCGACCATAAAACTGGATGGCATTGAAGACGGGGGCCTGGTCGCCGTTGCGATGTCGGGTGGCGTGGATTCGTCCGTAGCGGCAGCGTTAATGGTTGAAGCCGGATATCAGGTTGTGGGCATGACATTGCAGTTGTATGACCATGGCCAAATGGTCAGCAAAAAGGGGGCATGCTGCGCAGGACAGGATATTTATGACGCCCGCAGTGTGGCTGATCGTCTTGGATTTCCTCATTATGTGCTGGATTATGAAACTGTCTTTCGCCAGGGGGTGATTGATGACTTTGTAGAAAGTTACCTGCAAGGGGAAACCCCTGTACCCTGCATACGGTGTAACCAGCGGGTAAAGTTTAAGGATTTACTTGCAACGGCCCGTGATCTGGGAGCCAAGGCCCTCGTTACAGGCCATTATGTACGCCGCATAGAAAGGGGGGGAAAGACGGAACTCCATCAAGCCGTAGACCCTGACCGCGACCAAAGCTATTTTCTGTTTCCTACGACCCAGGAACAGCTGAATTACTTGCGTTTTCCTTTGGGCGGAATGCCAAAGTCTGAAACGCGGGAACACGCGCGCCGTTTGGGTTTGAGCGTTTCCGAAAAGCCCGATAGTCAGGACATTTGCTTTGTCCCCACCGGTGGTTATGCAAGCGTGGTTGAAAAATACCGCCCGGGCGCTTTGGAACCTGGCGAGATTGTCCATATGGATGGCCACGTCCTGGGCCAGCATACAGGTATTATCAACTATACCGTTGGCCAGCGCCGCGGTATCGGTATTTCCGGACCAGACCCCTTATTTGTTGTGTCCCTTGATCCGGAGACCCGTCGCGTCACGGTTGGTCCCCGGGAAGCTCTCGCCAAAACCAGCATTTGGGTTCGAGACGTGAACTGGCTGAGTGATGAGTCCATTTTTGAAGGGGGCTTCGACGCATCCGTTAAAATACGTTCCTCCCAAAACCCTGTCAAAGCAACGATTTACCGTCGGGATAAAAACTTTGCGAAAGTGTACTTTAAGGCGCCTGAATATGGCGTCGCCTCCGGGCAGGCTTGCGTCTTTTTTGAGGGCGCCCAAGTCTTAGGGGGCGGGTGGATTACCTCTTCTTCCCCTTTTTAGCCATCATTTTATGCCGTCCTGTTACCTGAGAGAACTTTTTTTTGAGATATCTACCTAAAGAACGCTAAAGTTTTGTGGTGCATGTTTCAAGATTTTCTAGATAATCCTGAAAATACTGAAAGAGCAATAAAGACCTGTTCACATCCATCCTGATCCCATCAAGGGAACTTAAAATGGCTGAAAAACAGACGTTCTTACGGGAGTTACTCAAGAGGCAGTCTTACAAAAATCTTGCTCTTAATTGGCATTTAAAGAATTTTGCGGGCAATCAAGAAATACAAGGGATAGGGCAATAAACGTAAGAACCGTAAAAAAAGAGACATGCTTTTTGGGAAATCGATTTGAAAGGAGCATGTTCCTAGGCCTTTGACGATATAACTAGCTGCTTTTTCAGGTGAAATCTTCAGGGGCATCAGAAATTGATTTTTATCCGTTAAGCGGGTTGCAACAAAGCCTGGGCTGACAATGCGAATGTCAATTCCCTTTGGTTCAAGCTCAACCTTCATGCCCTCACAGAAATTTAATAGTGCAGCTTTGCTTGGGCCATAAACATTTGAATTAGGAAGGCCGCTATAGGCGGCAACGCTCCCAACAAAAACAATTTGGCATCCTTTGTTTGGAGAAAAATAAGGGCCGACAACACGCAGCAAACGAACTGCTCCAAGAAAATTAGTATCAAAAGTTTGAGCAAAATCTACGGCAGATCCTTCTAAAAGGGAGCCGGGATGATAGGTGCCTGCGCAATAAATGATCACATCAATTTCAGAAAAGGCTTTTGTAAAATTCTGAAAAGATTGAGATATGCCGTCTTCCGATCCCACATCGAGAGGGCAAACCATATGGCCTTTGCCGGACAAAGTTGACTTTAGGTCGTCCAAGGCAGGTTGCGTTCGGCCACTTAATATTAGAATTGCGCCTTGACGGGCAAGAAGCTCTGCAATGGAGCGACCAATACCGAAGCTTGCCCCAATCACCCAAACCCGTTTTTCTCTCCAATCTTTGATAGGCGCTGTCAACAGTTACTTTTCCTTCTTCATAAACAAGGTCACTTCCCCGACGGTAAAGCCAAACTTTTTCATTTTGGCCTTATTGATGATCATTTTATCATCTATGGCAAACATCCAATCATCAAAGTCAAATTCATACTCAGAACCATTTACAGGAACCTTCAACCGATAAACCCATTGGATGGCATTGCCTAAAGACTTTCCTTCTCCCTTGCCAATGACATCGTCTGCTGTGCTAATGACATGATTGTCACTTAAAGCTTCCAGCTTCCAAATTCGTTGAGTTTTGGTTCCATCACTCCATTGAAAATCCTCAGAAAGCTCACCTTTATTGCCAACCCAGTGGCCTTCCATTTTCACTGTAAAATGTTTGATAACCTTTCCTGTGTAATCCTGAAAAATGCCCCAGGCATCTAAAGGGCCATTAAAAAATTCTTTAATGCTCACCTTTGGTTTGGCATCCTGATATTCTTGTAAATTATACCTTTCGCACCCACTCAAGAGAATGAAAAGAGATGTTAAAAATTTGCCAAAATGTTTCATGGCTTCTTCTCCTTATCGATAGATGAGTAGTATAACATAAGTGTTGCTAAAACCTTAAAGAAACAAGGAATCAGCGCATAAGTGAGGGATAGCATAGTTAAACTGGACGTACTGTTCGGATTTTCATTAAAACCAGCATAGTCAAGCAGGGACAAAGCAAGTCCTGCGGCAACCGCGACAGATAATTTGGTTGTCACATTCCACACGCCAAAAAAACCGGCACGCCATTTCTTATCCGTATCAATCTTATCAATAACATCGGCAAAAATGGCGGGAGGAATTGCAACATCTGAGCCTAAACAAAGACCTGAAAAAAAACAAATGAATCCGAAAATGATTAAGTCTCCCTCGGTTAACCAAAAAGCGTAGCTGTAGGCAATGATAGACAGGATCATTCCCACAAGCCAACTGACTCTTTTGGATCGGATTTTAGCTAATCTTGTCCATACGCCCATGCCAAAAACGGCGGCTAAAAAATATATGGTTAAAAAAACAAAAGTGTAGGAAGAAGCTTTAAGGACATGGTCAATAAAGAAGAAAACGAGGGTTGCTGAGATGGCTGCGGCTATTGAATTGAAAGCATAAATTGTCACAAGATTCCGAAAAGGGTGATACTGAATGGCCTTCTTAAAAATGGTTTTCAATGACGCAGGCTTGGTATTGTCTTCATGATGTTTTAAGGGCTTAGGGCTCCATCTATAAAATAACAGTCCGCCGACTCCAACAAGAAGTGTAAGAACATAGGTGGCAAGGGTGAATGATTCAACTAACTGTTTGGAATCATCTTGAGCTTGTATGAATACAGCCGGTAATAGGGCGGCTAGGATAACCCCAATGACTTTTATCCCTTCTCTATAGGCTGTGATTCGAGTGCGTTCATGATATTGGTCCGTAACCACCGCTCCCAAAGCCAAATAGGCAATATTCAAAAGACTATCGAAGAAATGAAGGCTAAATAAGGTAATTGCGAGAGAGATCACAATGGCTATGGATTGCGGGGGATGGAAAAGATAATAATAACTTATGACGAAGGGTATTAAAGAAAAGATAACAATTTGTCTGTAGGTGAATTTTGCTTGAAGCAATTTATCAACGCCTACTCCCAAAAAAGGATCTTTAATGGCGTCGATGCTGCGAATAATGAGCAAGATGATCCCTATCGTTCCTAAATTTAAACCAAAAACTACATGATAATATTTTGGAATATACAAGTACAAGGGCAATTGAGCAAAAGCGATCGACGGAGCCAAGAGCGCGTATCCAAGAATGCTCATGCGGGAAAGAGGTTTTTGTGAGTTCATGAAGTTGACTTTTCAAGGGTAAACTGATGTACATCCGTTCGTTTTGTCGTAAAACCAGCGATGCAGTAGCTTAAATAAAAACGCCACAGTTTAATAAACTTTTCATCAAACCCTAAGTGAAGAACCTCCTCTTTAACACCATCGAATCTATTTAACCATTCTTGCAAGGTTCGAGAATAATCCTGACCGAACGCAAAATCATCTATTACTGATAATCCCGCTTGTTTCGCTCTTTCGATAAATTGCTTCTTGCTTGGCAGCATTCCTCCGGGGAATATATAAAGTTGAATAAAATCGGGGATCTTGCGGTATTTTTCAAAGTGGTCATCATCAATTGTTATGGTCTGAATCACCGCTTTCCCCCCTGGTTTTAAGGCGTTTGAAATTGAGGTGAAATATTGATTCCAATACTTTTCCCCAACCGCCTCAAACATCTCAATGCTAACGATGCCGTCAAATTGGCCAGTAAGGTTTCTATAGTCAAGCAGTTGAACACCTATTTGGCCCCTTAAAGGGCTTGATTCAATGCGCCTTTGTGTATAATCAAACTGCTTTTCTGAAATTGTAATACCTGTTATTTTATGTCCCCATTTTGCCGCTTCCAGAAGAAATACACCCCATCCCGAGCCAATTTCAAGGATATGGCTTCCTTGAGGAAGATCAAGCTGATCTAAAACCCGAGCTATTTTTTGCTGTTGCGCCTCTTCAAGGGTACATGTCCCCTTATCAGAAAATAAGCCCGAGGAGTAGCACATACTCGGATCAAGCCATAGGGAGAAAAAATCATTGCTCAAATCATAATGGGCACGGATATTATTTCGACTTCCTTTAAGGGTATTCCTGCATATAAAGGTATAGAGGCGGTATATATATTTCCGCAGCCCTGCCAAATTGAAAAAATCCTTAAAATGGATCTCATTTAAAATGGCGATAGTCATGAGGTTAGCAAGGTTTGAGGTTTCCAGAAGTCCTGTTTGATAGGCTTTTAAAAAACCGATTTCTCCTTGCTTAATCACCTGCTTGATCATATTCCAATCCTTAATAATCATATCGGCGCAAGGCCCATGGTGAGATCCATGGTACACTAAGTTTTTTGCACATGGGGTGGAAACTATCAAAGACCCTGTTCCCAGGTTTTTCACAATTTTCTTAAAAAACGTTTCATAGCGGGATTGTGTATTAATCATGGTCACTCAGTCATGTTCTCTTTGGGTGGGTGTGGTTTGGGATAATAACGCATGCCCTTGATCCATAATTTTAAAGCCTGGTAATGAATTCTTCCTATCACTAGGATCGCCATCAATGGATAATGAATCAAGGACTTTAATAGACAACTTTGCGTCAATGGTTTGAGATTGCCTATCATGCTGGTGAGAAGAACTTTTTCGCCGTCAATAGCGTAATCAATCCAAAATCCCACAGGAGCATTAGTTTCTTCAAAATTAATCGGAACCTTGAAGCGAAAGCTGTAGCTTCCCATAACAGGCATAAAAGGGGAAACATGAAAAACCTTTTCAGCTTCATAGCGCTTGTGAGGGCTGCACTTCCCATCCTCTTTATCCCGAATGAGATAGTGATGGTTTTCGCCAAAAGTGTTGTTCACATCGGCAATAATGGAGTGAAGGCTTGAATCTTCATCAAAAAACAGCCAGAAACTGATAGGATTAAATCCATACCCCAAAATCCGGGGCATGGTTATCAGATAAACCTTATGATCTTTCAAACCATAGGTTTTGATCACCTTGTTTAACCAACTGTGTATGGGGCTTCCATCCTGAAAGCCGTAATCCTTATGGCGCAGGGTGTAAGGGCGAAATTTCTGAAAACCTAACAGGAAACCGTTCAAGTTTTCCAGGGAGGACACATCCAAACAAAGATAAAAGATTTTGTAAAAGAAGCGGTTGACCTTTGGGGTGAGCCGATGGTGCATGATCGTCATAGGGACAAAGCTATTCATCAATTTTTGTCCATTCCCTTTGCCCACCCAATTTCAAAGCCACTTCTATGCCTGATTTGAGAGCATCTTCATGAAATCCATAGCCTAAATAGCTTCCGCAGTACCATATTCTATCTTTTCCTTGGATTTGGCCAAATCTTTTTTGTGCATTCAAACTTTCATAGGTAAATTGGGGGTGATCATAGGAAAATGTTTGCAGAATGCCATTAGGTTTCTGACCAGGGTTAAGGGTAATAAACAGGGGAAACTTAAGGGGTATATTTTGCAAACGGTTCATCCAGTAAGTAACGCACACCGGATTTTCGAATTTGTATTCTTTTTCAATCAAGGTATTCCAGCTCGCCCAAGCACGTCTTGTTTTTGGCATGAACCGTTCATCTTGATGAAGGTAGACATCATTTTTCTGATAGGAAAACGCTTTTAAAAAATCAGCTTCTTCATGCATCGGCGTTTTGAGAAGGGCCATTGTCTCGTCCGCATGGCTTGCAAAGATTACATAGTCGAATGCCTCTGATTGCTGCTTATAATCTTCTGTCAAGCTGATGACTTCTACACATGACTTTTTGCGATAAACGCCAATAACTTTTTGATGTCGGATGCGTTCTTGAAAGGGTTTAATGAGTTTGTTCACATAGACACAACTTCCCCCCTTAATCGTAAACCATTGGGGGTGGCGATGGACTGTCAAGAGACCGTGGTTGTCTAAAAACCTTAAGAAAGTTTTCAAAGGAAAATCCAGGATTTGTTTAAAAGGGGCTGACCATATGGCCGCTGCCATGGGAATTACGTATTGATTGATGAGGGAAAAGCTAAAATTTTGCATTTTCAAAAATTCCTCAAGCGTCAATTCTTGGGGTTGCTCCTCTTCATTTAAAGTTTCCTTACCTAATTTGTTAAATCGGCTTATCTCCCCTAAAAAGCGCCAGTAGGGGAGCCGAAAGAGGTTGCGACGGTCTGCAAAAACCCCGTGAGGCCAATCGCTTGAAAATTCAATATGGTTTTGTCCGTCTGCGACAGAGAATGACATGCTTGTTGCAAAAGTATCGACGTTTAAATGGGCAAGCATACCTCGAAATTCCGGGTAGTTACGGTGATTAAAAACGATAAACCCGCTATCGACAACAAGGTTAGGGTCGAGAGAAGGTAAGCTTATAGTATGGGCATGTCCTCCCACATAATCGTTTTTCTCAAATAGCGTAATGAGGTGAGATGAATACAACAACCTTGCCGCTGCAAGGCCCGCTATACCCCCGCCAACAATGGCAACATTCATATCATTTCCAACCTTTTCTCTAAAATTATTTTGTTATTTGCTTTCATGCAATGTTTTTTCAAAAGAATTATGAAACCGAATGTAACTTGCAGGAATAAATGGCACTTTTTGTGCAGAATTATCTGGAGCCTTTATAGGGCCGAGATAAATAAAATACTTCAAGCAGATGGGCTTTTGAAATTTAACAAAATAGGTTATTTTTTGCAATAATTGTAGTGATTTATGCGGCATTTAAAATAGCGGTTTGCCAATTGTATTCCCAGTCATTGCTTTGTATAGCGGTCCTTAATTGCAAGAGGGGATTCAATACCTCTCGTGACCAGCGCAGGCGCTGCTGACCCTTACATCTGTGATTAATTAAGATTTCAACCGTTGATTCCGCCAGGTTACTCGTAAAAACCAGACCTGATTTTTGCCTTTCCCTGTAATTGACGATTTTATCTTTATTGTTTTCTATGTAATTGTAAAATTTCTTGATCTTATTCATGTATTTTTCATCTTTTTTTGACAAAGATATTAACTGTTCTATATGAAACCAATCTAAAACGTAGGTCATATGAGCGCATAGGGGTTTGATAGCTTCTACAACGCTCCAACAATTAGCCGCCCCATCCCACAGCGCCGTCACATGTGTTTTGTCCGTTAATCCCTGTCCAAGGGCAGCAACAATAGTATCGCTAATGATGAGATCTTGATTGTCATTAGAACTTTCTTGTTCATAACATTCAAATGTAACTCTATAGCGCTTTCCCATAGTGTTCTCCTTTCAACAAACTTTACGGGCAAAGCTTACCAATAAATGCCCATAATATCACTTACTTTGTTACACTTCCGTTGCTCCCTTGCTTCAATGCCGATTTTTCTTAAGAAAGACCCACAATGCCCGCAGGATTTTTCCTCCAAAGGTAAGTCATAGCCAATCTCTTCCCGTGGCAAATGGGGAGGCAAAGGATTGCGTCCAGGATGCGCTTTGCGCTGCTTCTTTTTTTCCTTTTCTTTTTTCGGATTTTCAGGAGGTTGTGAAGAACCGACAGATACCTTGTCCAGAACTTTAATGCCTCCAGGAATGAGATCATAGACGGCCTTTAGTAAAGGCTCTTGTTCGTCATAACCCATCTCCCCCGCTGTTTTCTTTACCCTCCAGGCAACCGGGATGGCCC
>CAYRJJ010000053.1:0-2595 GCA_964424515.1 uncultured Candidatus Finniella sp.
CATCCAGAGTAAACCGCTGCCGCGCCCAGTCAGGGGAAATTCCAAGGCGGCGCTGCTGGCGCACGATCATATCACCGGATTCCTTTTTCCATTCCCAAACTTTTTCAATAAAAGCCTCGCGGCCCAGGTCTTGCCGCGCCATGCCTTTTTCCGCCAGCTGACGCTCTACCACAAACTGTGTGGCAATTCCGGCATGGTCCGTTCCCGGTTGCCATAAAACGTCAAAACCTTGCATCCGCTTAAAGCGGATGAGGATATCTTGTATAGTGTACGTCAAGGCATGGCCTACATGCAGGCTCCCCGTTACATTGGGCGGGGGCATCATAATAGTATAAGGTTTTTTAGGGGACGAGGGGCCACATGAAAAAGCGCCTGAAGCTTCCCACGCCGTGTAAATTTCGTCTTCAATCAATCGGGGATCAAATGTTTTTTCAAGCATGGCAGGGTCCCTTTGAAGGTTATAACGGGATGAGGGCATATTCAATTCATACCCCCGTGAGTCTCATATTTTATCAATCCATACCGGATTTTTTACCAAAACGCTAGGGCATGTCATCAATAATAAGGACATGAGGTGTTCTAAATCCGGCGGCATGGGGGCATCAAACGTCATGGCTTCTCCTGTCCGGGGGTGGAAGAATCTTAATTCAAAGGCATGCAATGCCTGGCGCGGGAAAGCGATGGCGGCGGGATCAAAAGCTTTTTTGGCCCCTTTGGGGATGCGGCCATAAACCGGATCCCCCACCAGGGGATACCCGCGATACGCCATATGGACCCGGATCTGATGGGTGCGTCCCGTTTCTAAATGACATCGAACCAACGTAATGCTTTGTGAGACATCATCTTTCCCCATGAAACGTTTGAGAATGGCGTAACGGGTGATGGCGGATCTCCCTCCTTTGGGCGTCACAGCCATTTTCTGCCGGTTCTGAGAGCTACGTCCGATATTCCCTTCAATAATGCCCTCCACCGGTTGGGGAACGCCCCAAACAAAGGCCCAATAAGACCGCTTCAAAGTACGGTCCGTAAACTGGGCGCAAAGGCCGCGATGGGCTGCATCATTTTTCGCAACAACCATCAAACCGCTTGTGTCCTTGTCCAGGCGGTGAACAATACCCGGGCGGCGCACGCCGCCAATACCCGATAAACTTTCCTTACAATGGGCTAAAAGCGCATTCACCAGGGTTGATTCCCGGTGTCCGGGCGCTGGATGAACAACCATCCCGGCAGGTTTGTTGAGGACGAGCAAGTCAGCGTCTTCATAGATAATTGTCAAGGGGATATTTTCGGCTTGAGGAACGGATTCAATAGCTGGGGGAATGGTCAGGGTATATACATCTCCTTCGCGCACTTTATGGGAAGCGGATGTGATAATTTCGCCACAACGGTTAAGCATTTTATCATCCATCAAAGCCTGGATGCGCGTGCGGGTGAGAGCGGAAAGATGGAGCGCTAAAAACTTATCCAGGCGTTGTTTCCTCTCGCCTTTTTCAACTGTAATGGTGATGGTTTGCAAAGAATATCCCTTCACTTGATTTATTCATCTACCCTATCTTCTTTTTATGTAAGCATCTTTTGCTAAAAAATCTACAAAACGTTTGCAAAAGTATGGTTGCTATTTATGAAAAATTTTGTCTAAAATGAAGCTCGATCTACCTCCTTAAATATGAAATGATGGCACTTACTGGTTGTATGGTGGTTGTCGGTTCCGAGGGGTTGGATATATTCATCATGGATGAAAAACAGGGAATTTTGGTAAAAATTTTATTTTCAGAAAGGACAAAATAATGAATCGTATTCTTCTTAGCGTATTAGCTTCGGCGGCCTTATCTTTTACGACAACTCCTGCAGCTTTTGGCGACCTTGCTCCTCACGAGGCCCACCATGGCCATTCTCATAGCCATGAACACGGCTCTCCAAATCATCATCATGCCCATCATCATCATAAAGTCGATGCAAGCAAAACAGCTGAGGAAGTGGCAAAAGAATGTGAAGAGCGTCTGGGAAAAGTGAAGGATGCAGGCGCTACATTGCCAGCAGATCACAAGAAAGCTGAATTTGACTACAATCTAAAAATTGCTAATGTTGAAATCGAAACCTTGAGGGACGTAAACCTTAAGGATTTCAAAAAACATGCTCATGCTTGCCATCACCATTTAAAAAAGGCTGAACAGATTGTCAGGCAGCACGAAAATCACATGGCCCATGAAAAGAAAATGGAAGAACGCAAAGCAAAAGCAGAAGAGCGCAAAGCAAACGCAGCGGCCCGTAAAGCCAAGCGGGAGGCCGATAAAGCTGAAAGAGCAGCCGCTAAAGCTGCAGCTGCCACCCACCATGGCAAACACCATGAACAAGAAGCGGGTCTAGACCATGGTCAATCAGAAGGCGCAAGTAAAGAAGCTCCAGGCAGTGAAGCGGCAAAGCCAATGCAATAAAAAACATAGTAGTTATGTTATTTTATTTAACATAACCAACGACCCATCCGTCATTGCGAGGAGCATATGCGACGAAGCAATCCAGGAGCCAAGGTCAAGGTTCATTGTGACTCTTAGATGAAAATAAGATCACGCTTATTGCCCTGGATTGCCGCGCACC
>CAYRJJ010000053.1:2605-4865 GCA_964424515.1 uncultured Candidatus Finniella sp.
GCGACGAAGCAATCCAGGAGCAAAAGCTATCATGTATGGCGTCCTTTTAGTAAAAGTAAAACCATACGTGGCGCCCCTGGATTGCCGCGCACCCTTGACCGTTCGGGTCTTGCGGGGTGCTCGCAATTTGTAAGTTTTTTCTTAAGTGGACACTTCTGACGATTACGAAGGAAGCGATAAATTAGCAAAAGAGGATGAAACTCGGGTTTTAGTCATTTCTTGAATAAAGCATCAAGTTACGACAAAAAGCCCAAGCGCCGAAGCCATGTGATTTATTTAAGCTCATCAGTATCCGCTTGACATTTGAAAAATATGCTGTATTGTTACCTTGTATATGGCAGGACTGATAAATCCAATAAAGTGCATTTGATTACATAACACGTCTTCATTTTACGATAGATTTATAATTTAAGTATCTTTTATTGATCTTCATTGCGTCAAAAAGATGATCCAACATCTGCCGACCCTGATATCTCCAAAATAAATTGGAAATATAAAAACCAATGAACCATAAAAGGATACTTCTATCATGTCATCTATTCTCACTCAACAACTTGAACACCAACCTCCTCAAAAATCTCCTCTCGAAACGTTTGACTCTTTCACTTTACCGGAAAGCCTGGGTTTTGCCTTAAAGGAGATGGGGATTACCTGCCCAACCCCTGTACAAGCCGCTACACTTGCTTTAGCTATTGAAGGTCAGGACGTTATGGCCTCTGCCCAAACAGGCACTGGAAAAACACTCGCTTATACGCTTCCGCTCATGGTGCGTTTGCTCGCATCTCCCCATAGCCATGCTTTGATTTTAGCCCCTACCCGGGAACTTGCGGCCCAGGTGCGGGATACGTTGCGCCAGCTTCTCGGCAGACGGCCCGCGTGCAATATGGCCCTGCTCATCGGGGGTGAATCCATGGGGAAACAATTTGCCCAATTAAAGGGCCGTCCCCGTATTATTGTCGGGACGCCAGGGCGCATTTGCGACCATTTGAACCGGGGTAGCCTGAGCTTAAAACATACCAGCTTCCTGGTTATTGACGAAGCAGACCGGATGCTGGATATGGGATTCAGTATCCAGCTGGACAAAATCGCTACTTATTTGCCAAAAGAACGCCAAACACTCATGTTTTCCGCTACGCTTCCGGCCAACATTCTTAAGCTGTCTCAAAAGTATTTACAAGATCCGGCGCGTGTTTGCGTTGATTCAACAACAAAAGCCGCACCCAATATTAAGCAGGAAATCGTCCGCACGACGGCGGGTGAAAAATTCCCCCATCTATTAAAGGAATTGAACGAGCGGGACGGGTCTGTGATTATCTTTGTGAAAACAAAGCGGGGCGCGGATCAATTGGCCGAAAAGCTGCGCCGTCAAGATTTAAGCGCGGATTCCATTCATGGTGACTTGAAACAGCGTCAGCGAGACCGGGCGATTTTGCACTTTCGCACCAGCAAAACCAGAATTATGGTTGCGACCGATATCGCTGCGCGTGGGCTGGATATTCCTCATATTCGGCACGTCATCAATTATGATTTACCCCAATGTCCAGAAGATTATATCCATCGGATTGGCAGGACCGCACGTGCTGGCTCGGAGGGCAGCGCCTTGTGCTTGATCTGTCCTGATGATCATGCAAAATGGAATGCGATTAACCGGTTGATGAACCCGGGAGCGCCAAACACGCCAGCAAACCAGGGAGGTGGCCGCTCCAGTCCAGGCAGACCCTATAAAGGACGGTCCAGTCAAGGCAGATCAAATAATGGGGGCGCAAACCCGGGCCATTCAGATTTTCCACGCAAGAAAGAATTTTCTGGAAATTCATGGGATCACCCGCGTAAAGAACCTGCAAGCCAGCTTTCTGGTAAATCCCAGGGTAAATCCTGGGGACAGCCAAAAGGAGAGTCTGCTGTTCAACCGGGAGGGGATTCATCAAGACAACCCTGGAGCGGCGCCAGAAAAAAACCTTCTGGCTTTAGTCCTGCAGGGGCGAAAAGAGGCCCCAATAAAAGGTTTTCAAGAGGGGCTTAAAAGAATGAGGGGAAGAGAGAGACCCCTTGCCGTTCGCCCTGAGCGTAGCTCGCAAGCTTTTAAAGGCTTGTGAGCGAAGCGGAAAGAGGGGAAAACTCAACCTGAAACAGCATAAGTAATTGCTAATAATAATTTTTACTTTTCCCATATCCTTCTTCGCGCCTCGCACCGACGCGCGAGGATGAACGGAGCAGGGGAAAGTAAATTTTTGAGTGTAAAAAGTGCTATAAAGCAAAA
>CAYRJJ010000053.1:4875-10920 GCA_964424515.1 uncultured Candidatus Finniella sp.
GGGAGCTACCCAGCGATCATCTTATTGTTTAGTGATAACCGGATCAATCCAGCCGATATGCCCATCATGACGCCGGTAAACAACGTTAAAAGAGCCGGAAGACCTGTTTTTAAACATCATAACCGCGGATTCACTTAAATCCATGCGCATGACAGCTTCTCCAACACTTAAGGTTGGGATGTCATGGCTCATCTCCGCAATAATAAGAGGGGTGTCTTCTCCCTTATCTTCTTCTTGTGAGCTGATCACGTATTGCTGGGCTGGTAAGACATCTTCTTCCCGGGTACGTTTTTGATCCCGCAGACGGGTTTTATAACGGTGGATTCTGGCTTCCATTTTTTCCAGGGCCAGGTCACAACTGCGATAAGGGTCTCCATCCTGGGCATGAGCGCGAACCGTGAAATGCCGGCTGACATGAACAGAAATATCTGTCGTAAATTGATGTTTATCTTTAGCAATCATGACGTGCGCTTCCAGCACGTCACCTAATTGGCGTTTAGCCAGTGTTTTAAGGGCCGTTTCGACGTGGGCCTTGAGGCTTTCCCCAACTTCAATATGTTTTCCGGAAGTCGATATTTTCATAACTTGTTTCCTCTTAACGGGTTAACTGATCGTACCAAAAATCTTTTTGTATAGCAATTGCGTATCTCTTATCATACAGGTTAAAGGCTAAATCTTTCTCCGAGGTAAACACGACGGACATCTTGATGAGAAATTATTTCGTCAGGCGTACCTTCCATCAAAACTTGTCCGTTATGTAAAATGTAAGCCCTATCAACGATATCAAGGGTTTCCCGGACATTATGGTCGGTAATCAAAACGCCGATTCCCCGGCCTTTCAGATGAAAAATTAATTCACGAATTTCATTCATAGCAATGGGATCAATCCCCGCCAGGGGTTCATCCAATAATAAAAAGTGGGGGGATGTCGCTAATGCGCGTGCAATTTCTACCCGGCGGCGTTCCCCTCCGGACAAAGAAACGGCAGGAGACTGGCGGAGGTGGCTAATGGCGAATTCATCGAGTAGGGCATCAATAATTTGTTCCCGATGCTCTTGAGAAGGCTCAATTAACTCCAGGACAGCCCGCAGATTTTGTTCAACGGACATTCCCCGAAAAATGGAAGCTTCCTGGGGTAAGTAGCCAATTCCCAGCCTTGCCCTGCGATACATCGGCAAGTGGGTAATGTCATGGCCATCCAGCCAAATTTTACCCATATCGGGAGAAATTAAGCCGGTGATAATGGAAAAACATGTTGTTTTTCCAGCCCCGTTCGGCCCCAGTAAACCAATAGCCTCCCCGCGTTGAAGGTGAAAACTGGCGCCCATTAAAATAGGACGTTTGTTATAGGTTTTTCCTAAATTCTCCGCGGCTAAACCCGTTGGCATAATAAATTTATTTGACATGGGCGCAGCCTATATCACCTTTATTTTATTGCTCATTTTCTGTCACCCTGGGGTCTTCTTTCCCGGTGTCTTCTTTCTTCGCATCTTTTGTAAAGATTAAGGCTTGTACACGTTCCCCTTCCCGCTTAATGGAATAGTGTCCTGTCTGCATATTGACTTTACCATAACCGCCGTTCAGCTGATTTTCCCCATTCGTAATCTTTACCTCATCAAAGACCTCAGCAATTTCCTCTTCAGCCAAATAACTTCCCCGCTTTCCTTGGACAATAATGTCACCAATGATGAAAGAGACATCCCCTGCTGCTTCCAGGCGCGTCACTCTCATAGAGCCTGTCTTCCCTTCTTTGGCAAAATGGATCGTAATTTGGTGTGCCTTTAAAATTTTCACTTTTGAGTCACCAAGCTTCTCAGCTATGGCGTTACCTGTAGCAATACAGACATTATGGCTTTGGTCGCAGTCCATCTGTTCTGACAAAATTTTAATATTGGGCTGGCTGGGTGGCGCTGTGACAGCAACAGCCGAAGGATTCGCCCATGCGGGCGTTATAAAGATACAACAGCAGATGGTTAATATACCTGTTTTCATTCCGTTTTCTCCCCGCCAGACCGGATCAGAAGTTGAGTTCCTCCCAAGAAGCTAACTTTAGCTCCCCGGTCGGTGAGTTGGAAACCTTTAGCCTCAATAGCGCCTGCTGGCCCATTTCCCCAGACTGGGCTGTTGTTATAAGCGTTTCCGTAGTTACAATCAATCCAAACCTGGGCTGTTTCTAAAAAATATCCTTGGGAATGAGTTAAAATTACGCTTCCTGCTAAATGCATTTTATTGGTTACTTTATTGAGCTTGCCAGAAGTTGACGTCAAAGTCACCACTTCTCCTGACTTTAAATTCATGACCATTTTGGGGCGTGTAAGGTCAATATTTTCCGGGGATGTTTCCACTCCATGATCCGCCGTAATGGTATAAGGTTGGCCCTTGGCATCCGTACTTTTGTATTCCGGGCGGGTTGCCGTATTGCTTGTTTGCTGGGCGAGGGTTGTTTGTGTCAGCGCCGGCGGTTCCTTATACATCCATTTTTGAACCTGGGGCCAGGCGACCAGAATTAATAAAGCCACAAGCGCGATTCCCGGTAAACTGTATTTTAGCCGTTCTATCATGCGGCTTCGGCTCTTTAAAGCCTGAATATCATGCAGCATTACCCGGGGCGTAAAGTTACGTTTATCGGACGCTTGAGATCTCATTTTAATAATCTTGCTTTCATTATACTTAAAGAACTCCCATGCGTAAGAAATCGTGAATATGAATCATTCCACAAGGTCTGGCAGGATGGGCTAACGACTCTACCACAAAAAGACTGGTAATAGATTTCTGATTCAAGAGGGCCAATGCTTGGGCCATGAGCGTATCGGGCATAATGGTCGCCGGTTTCAGCGTCATAATTTCCGTTGCTTTTTGAGTGAGCAAATCATGACTCATATGGCGGCGTAAATCGCCATCTGTAATGAGGCCGACTAAAAAGTTCTGACTATTGATGACGCCAATGCACCCAAAGCCTTTAGCTGACATTTCGAGGAGGGCATCACCCATAAGCGTATTTTCTTCCACTAAAGGTAGTTTTTCCCCTTTATGCATGCGGTCTCCGACACGGGCCAGGCTATTGCCCAAATTTCCGCCAGGATGAAATACCTGGAAGTCAGTAGAAGAAAAACCACGCCGGGACAACAGAGCGATGGCAAGCGCATCTCCCAATGCCATCATCATCGTGGTTGATGTGGTAGGGGTTAACCCCATGGGGCAAGCTTCAGCTACTTGAGGTAAAGGGAGGACAATTGTTGCCACTTTTGCCAATGTTCCCGTTTCTTTACCTGTAATGGCAATAAGAGGAATATTGAACCGGCCCGTGTAAGTAATCAGGCTATTCAATTCTTGCGTTTCTCCAGAATAAGAAAGCGCAATAACCAAATCTTGAGGGGTGATCATACCGAGGTCACCGTGACTGGCTTCCCCGGCATGAACAAAATAAGCGGGTTGCCCTGTAGACGCGAACGTTGCAGCGATCTTTCTGGCTACATGGGCGCTTTTGCCCATCCCGCTGATAATGACACGGCCGGATAAGGTGGTAATCATTTTGATAGCTGCTTCAAAGCTCTCGCCTAATGAATCGGCAAGGGCCTGCAGGCCGGCAGTTTCCGCTAACAAGACCGTTCGCGCTGTTTCTAGAACCGATGACTCATGAATAATCTTACGGGCAACGGCTTTTAGCATAAAGAGAGACCTCAATTAAAATCTTACTTACAATGGACATCATTCGTAACGCTCGTTCTTTGTTTCCTGAACGCCGCTGAAAGCTGATTCGCCACCCTCATGTGCCCTTATGCGCTTTCCGATTGTTCATCATCTCTCGGCATTCAGGACTCAAATCCTCGGTTTTGAAAGTTATCTTTGTATATTATGTGTATCAATTCAGAAGAAAAATCAATAATAACCGCCATTATGCGAAAATAACTTAGAAATCATGTTTTCAATAGAACAAAATTATCTGTGACCCGATGTTGAATTATATCTTTGGCGCGTTCGGAGACCCCTCTTCCTCCATAACCTTTAAAAATCCAACACAACAGTTACTGTTTTAATATTGCTCAATTAAAAGTTGCGCAACCTATGGTTTATTCAATACTTTTTGAGTTAAAGATATGGAAAATATCTCTTTTGATCGACGATAATTTTTCTTGAGGTTTAGAAAATATATCGCGCTAACATATAAAAGCTTAATCCCAACTTCCTTGAAAAAGATCTTGCTAACGATCACCATTGAATAAATAGGTATAAAAAATCCTGCCATTATACATCCATCTATAAAAGCTGCAAAAAGAATCGACACCAGCGAAGAAGAAAGAGTCGTGAATTTTTTCTGAGTATGTAAGAAGCAACACAAAAATGCGCTAGAACCACAAGAAATTAAAACAGAAAGATAAGAAGCAAAGAAAATGCCACTAACAGGTTCCCCCTGGATGAAATAGGTTTTATTGAAGTGTAAGATAAAGCCCAGAATGCTTGAGAGTAAAACTATTTGGGTGGCCCTCCTGGCATTATAAGCTAAAGCTGTAAGATTTGTCAGAAGCGCCAAAAGAACAAATACAAAAGCGCATTGCCATATTTTATTAAAGTAATTTAAGGAATAGTTAAGGGTAGCATGCACTAAAAATAAGACTAGGTACTGATACATTTTTTTTCCTTTCTATATTTTGTAAAGCCAACATCATTCTAAGGCTTTTTTAGCGCCACAACAGCCCCAAGATTCAATAATAACTTTATGGGTAATGGCTTTTAACATAAAGAAATACCTCAATTCAACCAATATTTACAATTATATTATATGTGCGGCAATTGAGAAGAGAAACCAATCATAATAGCCTCATGTTGATAGGCCTTAATGTTGAAAAATATCAAACTCTTCGCCAGCTTGCAAGTCCAGCATAGCCCGATAGGGAATAAAAGAAAAGCAAGCTTGCGCTAAACCCGTTTGATTTTCTCTTTCCAAAAGCAAATCCAGCTTATCTTTGAGCGCATGAAGGTGCAGGACATCCGTGGCTGCATAGCGCAATTGATCAGGCGTAAGGTCTGACGCTCCCCAGTCTGAGGTTTGTTCCTGTTTTGAAATTTCAATTTTGAGAAGCTCCTTGCATAACTCCTTCAGGCTATGTTTTTCCGTAAAAGTCCGAATGAGTTTTGAGGCGATTTTTGTACAGTAAAGAGGAGTTGCCAAAATGCCCAATGAGTGGAACAGGATCGTCACATCAAAGCGAGCGAAATGAAATAACTTGGTAACTTTTGAATTGGCGAGTAACTTTTTTAAATTACGGGCATTTTCATATTTTCTTTGAGGAAACTGTACCAAATGACAAATTCCATCCCCGGCAGAAAGCTGAACCAGACATAAACGGTCCCGATGGGGCTTAAGGCCCATTGTTTCCGTATCAACCGCAACCAGGTTGCCCAAATTAAGTCCATCAGGCAAATCGTTCTGGTGCAAATGAATTTTCATCAAATATTCATCCTTTCCCTGGAGAAATATATAAGGCTTAAAGGGAAACACCTTGCAAAAGGCATGGTGCCCAGAAGAAGACTCGAACTTCCATGAGCTTTCGCTCACTAGCACCTGAAGCTAGCGCGTCTACCAATTTCGCCATCTGGGCTTATGTTCAAAACAGATATAGGTATATCCTTTTGATAAAAGCCTTTCCCCTCATTTGTCAAGCCCCTCCTTAAAAGGAGAATGGCTGGGATATGCCGGGGAGCATCTTGCGTAACAATAATATGAATGCCAGAAGTACGCAGATGCTACTCCAGCCTTTAATAAATTTTTAACGGATATTATTTATACGCCGTGTGCAAGTTTTAGCAAACAACGAGAGCTTCTAACTGTAAAGGTTTTTCAGGGCATTGCGTTAAGTTGATAAAGAAAGCCATTGTATGAGCTAGGATTTTTCGATTCGCTTTGACTGTTAGGCGCCACAAATCCTTAGCTTTGATTTTCTGGATATTGAATCGTTCCACAAACTGCCCAATCACTGTTTCTACAACCATTCTAATAGATTGAATTTTTTTAACAAACCAAGGTGGCCTTGTCTCTTTCATGTT